>JBGPOG010000227.1:0-7087 GCA_041487935.1 Chthonomonadia bacterium
CCGACGGTTCGGGATGACGGAATTGCTGACGGTTCGGGATGACGGAATTGCTGACGGTTCGGGATGACGGAATTGCCGACGGTTCGGGATGACGGAATTGCTGACGGTTCGGGATGACGGCTTGGCCGAATATTGTCATTGCGTACAGAGTGTTGCACGCAACATAGATTGCTCGGAATTCCAACCCCTTTGCAAGAAGCATCGTGCTTATGGAGAGGCTTCCGCTCGCCGAGGAGACGGTTTCATCGAGCGCCTTGTACGGAAGACCAGCCGCTTCGACAGCCGCACAAGTTCGTTCCACCTCAGCGGGCGATCGAACGAACACGCCCATCTCGTCGGGCTTCACGCCATCGTCAACATTCGCGGCCAGCCACTGGCTAACCGTTTCAATTTCGGCTTTCGACGTGGCTAGTGTAGTGTCTCAATACCGTCATTACAACGACAACAACATCGCGAAACCGTCATTCCGAACCGCCTTTGTGAGGAATCCGTTTTTTGCCTCGCATCGTAAGGACGAGTCGGAGACACTGCACTAGCAACTCGAATCAAGGCAGGCGCAAGGCACGGTAATGGCGCTTTGTCCGGAAGACTTTTGCCTCTTCCGGAACGACGCTGATGGTCCCATCCACCTCAAGCACGCATATTCTCGCCTGGTCCAACTTGTACAAGCCATGTTCGCGCAGCGCGGCCAAAACCTGGTCGCGCGTGATACCTTCTTTCCGCATCCGATTGGGGAGAAGGTGGCCGTGGCTTACGATCAGCAGCGGCTCGCCGACTAACGCTCTCGATAGTTTCTGATTGCCGGCAAGCAAGAGAGCCAAAGCACGGCTAAGGATCAACAGAGTCGTTGCCGCGACCAGTCCGCCGGCAAGGGAGTTGTCGTTGCCAACCATCGCATTATGCACGGAGTTGGCAAGGACGATGATCAAAACGAGGTCGAAGATATTCATCTGCCCGAGCTCGCGCTTGCCCATCAGCCGAAGTCCCACGACCAGAAAGAAGTAGACGATCGCCGTTTTGCCTGCTACAATCAACAAGCCGGTCGGCTCCGGATATGTGAAGATTTGCAGGAGCCAGTGGGTTGTCATCGTGCCGAACGTCCTCCTTCGCACGTGCTTCGGGTCTTAATCGTCCCGATACGGTTACGAATAACGCCATGTTTGCGCAGATCGAATCTCTCTTACCCGTATTCGCTCAAACGGTCATCATTTACCTCTTCCTGATCTTCGGGTTCCGGATTTTCGGACGCCGTCAGCTTGGGCAGTTGACTGTTTTCGACCTGGTGATCTTGTTGGTACTCGGCAGCGCGGTGGAGGTATCGCTGGTCAATGGCGATATGTCGTTAAAGGCCGGACTGGTTTCCGCGGGCGCGCTGCTGGCAACGAACCGGCTCTTTAATGCGATCGCGGTGCGTTCGACGCGATTTCGACATCTGTGTTCATGCGAACCGGTTGTGCTGGTCAATCGAGGCCATTACGTCGAGGAGAATTTGAGACGGACGGGATTGACAGTCGAGGACGTGTTGGAAGCGGTCCGAGAGCGCGAATTCGAGACTATTGACGACGTCCGGTTTGCCGTGCTGGAAGCCGATGGATCGATTCACGTTATTTCGATGGCGACGAAGTTGCACGAGGTGGAACTGTGAGCGTGAGGCAGCCGGTTCACGGCGTCCAATCCGCCACGAAGATATTGGTCTCGTGCGGCTCTTTTCCGTGGCGGTTGGAGGCCCATACCAGCTTCTTGCCGTCCGGGCTGAACATGGGAAACGCGTCGAATTGGCCGCCATACGTTATCCGCTCCAGGCCCGTGCCGTCGATTCCGAGAACGTAAAGCTCAAAGCTGCGATTCATTGGGTCGTCCATGTTTGAGCTAAAAATAATACGCTTGCCGTCGGGCGTGAAGAATGGGGCGAAATTGGCTTTGCCGTTGCCGGTAATCTGACGCGCATTTGACCCATCGGCATTGGCTACCCAGATTTCCATGTGCATGGGGCGAACCAGATCCTTGGACAACAGGTCGAGATAGTCGTCCTTTTCGGATTCAGTCTTCGGATAGCCGGCCCTCCAGACGATCGTCTTGCTGTCCGGGGAGAAGTACGCGCCCCCGTCATATCCCATCTTATTCGTGATGCGTTTTACTCCGCTGCCATCGAGGTTCATCGTGTAGAGCTCGATGTCCCTATCCATTGTCGAAGTGAAAATGATTTTCTTCCCGTTCGGCGAGACGGTGGACTCTGCGTTGTAGCCAATCTTCCGATTAGACTCGGCAGACTTCGGGAAGAAAGGTCTTAGATCACTGCCATCTGCGTTCGCCTTGTAAATCGCGTAGTAGGGGTAGATCGGCCATACGTATCCCTTGGATCGGTCCGGCTCCGGTGGAGTTTTCGGCATGTAGCCGTGCGTAGAAGAGAAGATAATCTCTTTATCGCCGGGAAGGAAGTAAGCGCAGGTGCATCGGCCGGTTCCGGTGCTCACCAGCTTCTTATCGGAGCCGTCGGCGTTCATCACGAAGATCTGGTCCGCCGGGATCTTGTCGTCCTTGTGCTGAAAGATGATCTTCTTTCCGCTAAAGCTCCAATATGCCTCCGCGTTCTGGCCGCCGAATGTAAGCTGGCGTACGTTGGTAAGGTGCTTTTCTCGCGGTTCTTTGAGATCGGCGAGCTGTGCGCTCGAAACGGATGTTCCCAGAAGCAGTATTAAGGCAATATTGCCGAATGGCCGCATTCACATTCCCCCGATTTAGGTTAGCGCCTGGACTCTGCGAGGGTGGCGGCCACCGTCACCGTCTGCCCGCCTCGCTTGACAACGATCCGCACGACGTCGCCTGGCTTACGTTCCGATAGGGCCGCCGCGTACTCCTGGACATTGCGGATGGAGCGCTCGCCGAACTTTACGATGATATCTCCTTGCTTCAGGCCGGCCTTGTCCGCGGGGCTGCCGGGCCGCACGCCGGAAAGCATGACGCCTTCCACCTCGGCCGCATAGTCCGGAATAGATCCGAGCGAGACGCGGAACCTGGCGGGCGCCGAATCCGCGGCTTTTATTTCCTGGTAGGCCGGCCGCTCGCCGGCATCCGCGATATGCGCGGCGCATCGTGCCACGAAATTGACTACTCGCGCTTCACCTTCGGCGTTGATCTTGTCGGCGGTATCGGTGGGCCGGTGGTAGTCACTGTGGAGGCCCGTGAAGAAGAAGAGGACGGGAATCTTGTGCGCATAGAACGACTGCTGATCGCTTGCGCCGAATCCGCTCTCGCTCCGGCTGAGGGTGAAATTTGCGGAGCTGTTGACCTCATCCAGGAGCGAATTCCACGCAGGGGACGTACCGCTTCCGACCACGATAAGCCGATCGTTCTGCAGTCGGCCGATCATGTCCATGTTGAGCATCGCGACGGTGTTTGCCTCAGGTAAAAGAGGGTGGCCGGCGTAGTGCATCGAACCCAGCAATCCAAGCTCCTCGCCTGAGAAGCAGATGAATAGCAGACTGCGCTTCGGCCGGGAAGCCTGGCTTGAGAAATAATCGGCAAGAGCCAGCACGCCTGCAGTTCCGGATGCGTTGTCGTCGGCGCCATGATGGATCGCAGGCGAGTGGTCGTCCGCCAGTGAGCCCGGCCCGCCCATTCCGAGATGATCCATATGAGCGCCGATTACGACAGTTTCTTTTTTGAGCGCTGAATCGGAGCCTTCGAGCAGCCCGCAGATGTTTGCCGTGGTTTTGGTCACTTTGCGGACGTCGGTCGAGAGAGTCACCTGAATGCCGGTCACAAACGGCTGAGGTGCTCGAAGGAGTGATTGTTCGAGGTCTTCAAGTTTCTTGCCGATAGAAGCCAGCCATTCGGCTGCGGTTTTGCGCTTGAGGAGGATAATCGGAATTCCCGCATTTGTGTTGTTGGACGGTGTTAGCCGCGGCCAGACGCCATCCTTTGGCTGTACGAGAATCAGCGCCGACGCGCCTTTGTCCCGAGCGATGGCCGGTTTCAAGCTATTGTCCGGAAATTGCGCCTGTGCGGCCGGCGTTCCGCCGGCGGGCTGGTCTGCCAGCGCCAGCGCGATCTTGCCACGAACGTCTACGCCCGCATAATCATCGCGGTTTGAATCCTTGTTCTGCGTTCCATATCCGACGAAGACAATCTCGCCGGATACAGTTCCTCTCGCGGCCGCCAGCGAAGGCTCGAACTCCCCGCCGGCGCGGTATTTGATCTTCTTCTTGTTGATCGTAACTTCGAGCCTATTGTCTTTGCCCTGGGATAGTCCGGCCGTAAATGTGAACGGCTGGAAATAGCCGCTTCCATCTGCTTTTGCGTCGGCGACGGTTTGCCTGGCAGTCCCGAGCGGTTTCAGACCGGCGCCACGAAAAGCCGAGGCGATATACCGAGCCGCCTCTTCGTTTCCTTTGGTCCCAGATCCCCGACCGGCGAGCGCGTCCGACGCTAGATACTCAATATGATTGTGAATGGCTTCGGCACGGATGGCGGCAGCCGGCGAAGAAGTGTCCGCACGTATCCACACAGGAGCAAGCGCGAGCGCAGCCGCAATGTATCTGGCATAAGGCATATGTCTGGTCAATAGAAGTTCCCTTTTGAATACGCGGTTCTCTCGATTGATACGGCTCGCAGGGGACAATCGTCAAATCGGCGCAAGCAGCAAATTGCAGTAAGTGGAGGAAACAGTTCACAATCGACGTCTGCCCGGACTGATCGGTCGTAGGGGTGAAGCATTCGGGCGATCGGTTTGCCGTTCCATGACAAGGGTGTTGCCCGAATGCTTCACCCCTACGCCTACTATTCCTCTGACGCCGATTACTTAAGCGCTCCTTTACTCCACCTCAAACATTCCGCAAGATGAATTCCAAATACGTCTTCTCTACGTGCCGGCCGACGCCTTCGATCCCGTGATGTTTGCCGGGATAGTACATTACCTCAAATTCGATGCCGCGCTTCTGCAGCTCCTGGACGAATCGGCAGGAATTCTGAAAGTGTACGTTGTCGTCCGCCGTCCCGTGGGCAATCAGCAGTTTCCCTTTCAGTTTCCCGGCATGCGTCAAGGGCGCGCTATCGTTATAGCCTGATGGATTTTCCGCGGGGCGCCGCATATAACGCTCTGTATAGATCGAGTCGTAAAACTGCCAGTGGGTGACAGGCGCGCCGGCGATGGCTGCCTTGAAGAGGCCGTCCCCAAGGAGGATGCACATCAGCGCCATATAGCCCCCATAGCTGTGGCCTTGCATGCCGATCCGGCCCGCATCGACATAGGGCAGGGTCGCAAGAAATCGCGCTCCTTCGTTCTGGTCGTGGGTTTCCCAGTGGCCGAGGCTCTGGTACGTCACCTTCTTCCATTCCCTGCCTCTCGCTCCAGTGCCCCGGTTGTCCACCGCAAATAAGATGAACCCCCGCCGGTGCAGTTCGCCATCCAGGCCAAATCCTCCGGTACTAAGAAACGTATCGCGCACCGTTTGGGATCCGGGGCCTCCGTAGTTGTTCATCCAGACGGGATACTTCCTCGACGGATCGAAGCCCGGCGGCTTTAACATACGGGCGTACAGGGTTTGCCCGTCGGCAGTTTTAAAGGTCATCAACTCCCATTGAGGTTGGTTCGGCGTGACCGGCGGCGAGGTCGAAATTATCTTTTGCCTGAAGCCCGTGATCTTGCACAGTGCGAGGTCCGGGCCGAGATTCAAGTTCGATCGACGCGCCAGATAGTAGTTCGATGCAGGCGAAAAGTTGACTTCATGCGTTCCTCGCTCGGGCGTCAGTTCTGCTTCCACACCGCCGTCCAATGAAACCTGGAAGAGCCGTCTTTCCAACGGATTTGGCCTCGCGGCCGTGAAGTAGACCACACGGTGAGTTGCGTCGAGATGAGCTACAGCGGTTACGTCCCAGGGGCCTTTCGTCACCTGGCGGACGAGGGCGCCTTCCAGATCGAAAAGGTAGACGTGATCGAATCCGTCACGGTCAGAGTGCCAGAGGAAATGCCGGTTGTCCGGTAGAAACCTCGGATCCGGCGGAACATCGAGCCATGCCTTGTCCTCGTCCGACAGGACCGTTCGAACTTTGCCGGTATGAGGGTTCGCCAAGAGGAGATCGATCCGGTTTTGCAGCCTCGGCAGCCGCATGATCAGGAGCCCCTCGCCCTTTGGCGTCCATTGAATTCGCGCGACATATATATCCGGGTCTTCCCCGAGATCTGCCCAATGCGTTGCGCCTCCTTCGCTAGAAACGAAGCCGATCTTGACGATCGGATTCGGGTCTCCCGACTTCGGGTAGCGAGTCTCTACCGGCTTCATGTGCAGGTCGTCGTAGTTCATCGAGTTGACCTGCGGCACCTGGCTTTCGTCCACTTGCCAGTAAGCGATGTTCTTGCCGTCCGGCGACCACTGCCAGCCATCCACCAGATCGAGCTCTTCTTCATAAACCCACCCAAAGCGTCCGTTATAGCGGGTGGGCGTGGCGGTCTTCGTAAGGCGCTTCTCACGGCCCGTGCGAATATCCAGGACCCAGAGATCGTCCGAGCGAACCAAACCTACACGCTTTCCATCAGGTGAGAGCTTGGCGTTACGCTGGGGCTCTTTGACGTTGGTGAGTTGACGGAGGGTTTGGCCGGCTAGAGTGAACAGGTAGAGATTGCCCTGCGAGGCGCCCCTTCGGTTCGGCGAGTCGCTCAACAAGAGGGACGACTCATCCGAAGACCATTGGTGCCCGGCCAATCCGATGGCTCGACCGTCCGGAAGCTTGAGCTTGTCCGGATCGACCAGACGCGCCCTCTCTTCGGTTTCAGCGTGGTACGTGAAGAGTGTTGCCCGGCCGCCATCGGAATCCGCGTAGACGATACGCAGGCCGTCCTTCATCCATTTTCCGGCGAATAAACCCCCACTGCCAAAGCGCCTGCGCTGGGGGACAGGATCGGGAAAAGGATCGAACGAGCGGAAGGGTTTCATGAGAGACCTATACATTAAGTCGTTAGCCCCAATACCGTTCGTTTAAGATTCCCGACGTCCAGTCCACGACGGTGGACTTCGCTATGAGTAGCCGCGAGCCATAAGGCCCGTATGGGTTGACTCGCCAGGCGGCGTAAGTGAACAGTATTGCACGA
>JBGPOG010000228.1:0-7070 GCA_041487935.1 Chthonomonadia bacterium
AGTCGAAGTAAATTGAAACGCATACGCTCGCCTGTTCGGGCAGAACTGATCTCCGGAGTCGTTCGATTATACCCCGTTGGTCTAGGTGCGGCGATTGTAGCGCCTTGGCGTAACAGTTCACGATCCGTGGGGTAGGGGTGAAGCATTCGGGTTAGCGGTTGGCGGGTTCCAATACATTATGTCGTCCGAATGCTTCACCCCTACGCGCGGCCGATCAGCGTTTTACACGAATTGTGAACACTTACGCCTTGGCTAATGAACTAGGCGCTTGGTTCTGTATGCCATGATGAGGTGGTCTGCCATCGACAACGGTAGGCGGCGGTCGCCGAAAACCTCGCGCTTCGGCATGTGGCAAGGAACACAGCCATTTCGAGGATTGACAGGGCAGGACTTTTGTCCGGAGGCGGTTGGCGAGTGGCAAGCAAGACAGGCTTTTTCATACTTGCTGCGATCCATTCGCCCGTCTGCATGAGGGTCATGGCAGGTGATGCAAGACAAGTGATTACCGCTCTTCCTGAAACAAGGACTCAGCTCCAGTCCGTATCCCTGAAACCGCGCCGTTGCGCTGACCTCGTGCCCAATTAACGGAACGTCATCAATCGATCGGTGGCAACGGGCGCACATGGCATTCAGCCTCGCGGCGTTCCATTTGCTCAAGTCTTCCATCTTCATGTCAGCGGTCCGTCCGGCTTTAGCAGATGCGATGTGCTGTGCGCCGGGACCGTGGCACGACTCGCAGCCGACGCCCAAAAAACGAGTATCGGGCTCGGATGCGCCGGGAACTATCTTGGTCGCATGACAAAGGATGCATCGCCGGGCCATGCCCATCTGATGTGTTACGCCTAGCGCCAAATTGCTCTGACCATGTTGGCCAGGAGTCAAACACCAACTCCGCGTGCCAGGCATGAAGGTCATTCGATACTCGGTCAAAATCTCTTTGCCGAACTCTCCCACATAGGTCATTGCATCTTTGCCGGACCCTAGCGCGAAACGGAGTCGAGATCCGACCTCCGGTCGATCGATTCGCTCGAATCGCAGGCTGCCTTCGTGTTCCCTCAATGCGTAGTCGCTATTGGGGATGGGACCTAGCGGCGGAGTTAGATTCCCCAAGCTTTGCCGATCCGCCACGCGCATTGTGATTGCATGACGGCTCGCCTTGTGTAGATCGAACTCGGCGCGGTGGCACTCGGCGCAAGCGGTATTGCCGGCAAATTGTGAGCGCTCATCCAAAACCGCATAAACCGGAGGCGCTGATGGCCGTTGTACGCCCCCGAAACAGCCCCCTAACAGCAACACAACCCCCGCCGGGGCAAGCATTGACACAAAAAGCGAGGTGCGTCTATCCAAATAACTATCGAGCATACTTATAGGGCCAGTGTTCAAGGTGGTAGTTGCGAGCCGCCTGCGTGACCCGCTGCACGTATGGTTTGCAGAGCGTTACGAATACTGGGATCGTTGGGCCTCAGCCTGGATGCTTGCTCGAGATCCCGGATTACCTCCTCTTTTTTCCCGGCGCGAGACATAACTCTGGCTAGGCGGATAAAAATATCCGGGTCATCCCGGTGGAGTAATGCCTCTCTCTTCAGTTCCGTCGCCTCGATCATCGTATCGGTAAGCTGCTGATACCGCGCACGCGCGTTCGCGGCTGCACCCGCATTGCCGGCCCTTTCGCAGGCGATCGCCAGATTGTAGAAGGCTTCGGAGGCATCCGGCATGCCTGCCACAATTGTTTGGTAGTCTTTCCGCGCGTCGTCGTAACGCCCGAATCGCATGTGCAGACCGGCCATAAAGCTATAGAGCCGCCCGGCATCCGGGTGCTCGGATATTGCAGCAGCCAATAATCTGACCGCCTGTTTGTATTCTGCCTCCGTACGGGCGCGTAAAGCAAGGTCCATAGCAGGTAAGCTCGAGAACATTGCATCCTGCGGGGCCAGGTTTGCGGCTGCTTGAAACTCCCTCGCAGCCTCATCGTATTGTTTGCTCGCACTATATGCCTCAGCGAGGTCGGCATGCGGCTGAGGGTTGCGAGGCGCCAGAGCGACTGCGCGACGATGAGGCTCAATCGCCTGCTCGGGTTCCTTGCCTAGCATGTACGCAGCTCCTAGCCTGTTCCACGCTTCTTCGCAAGTAGAGTCCAACCGCGTCGCTTCAGTAAGGGCATTAACCGCGTCGATAGCCTGGTTCCGCTGTATCGCCAGGATGCCTTTTGCGAGGAAGGCGTATACATCGCCCTTTCGTACGGTCGTGGCGCGCTGGATGCAGTCTTCCGCACGGTGTATGTCGCCTTGTCGCGCGGCAATGTAGCCGGCCAATGAAAATACACGAGCGGCAAGGCCGGGATCTTTTGGCGCTGAAAGTGACGCGACAGCGCGCGCGATCGGTTGGACGGCCTCTGCAATGGCGTCCGTGTCTGCCAGTCTGCGCGCGTAAAGATAACTAACGATCGTATCCGTGCCGCCCTGACTCTCCATCTCGCGCAAGCTTGGAAGGGATAACGCCTCCAACCGTCTTTCCCGGATCGCATCTCGCTGAGAATACGCCAATACCAACAAAGCCGCGCATAATGCCATCAGCGCTACAGCATTTCTGCCTTTCCTCGTCCGTTTATCAAGGGCATCCGCTTGACGTGCACTGTTTAGAGGCGTCCCGCTGGAACCTTTCTTTGCACGCGGTCGAGATTGCGATCTTAACCTGCTCATAATCACAAATACTACGCCACATCGCTGTCGTCCTCCTCTTGCGCCATCGAGAACCAGCGTACGCAAGTATTCTTGGGATAGCGTGTAGCGCAGGGACTCTAAGGCACGTATACAGTTTCGAAGACAACGAATCCGCGAAAGGAAGTTGCAATCGGTCTCACGCATCCGCCGCTCATGAGCTGCGAGTTGTAAGCAGACCGTTTAGATCAGTTCCGCCCCGGTCGTCGTCTGGATGAACCGCCCGCGCAGAATGTCGCGCGCGCCGATCAGACGGTCTGCCGTTGCGGCCGCTCGATTGCGGGCGCCTCTCAAGACGATCGCTTCGAGGCAGAGCTCAGGAGAACGATGGATGTGAAGAGGGGCCTGGGGGATGTGGCGATCGTGGCGCCGGGCCTCGGTAAGATATCCGGGGACGCGCCCCGAATCAACAACCGCGTTTAGCACCAGCCGGGCGCCCACGCTCGACGACGTGATCACCGTTGCAATCAGCACCATTTGCTTAACCGAATTTATTCCTTTTTCGCCTCTTATCGGGAGCTAGGCTCTTGCGGTCGATTCCTGGTTGATTCTGGACTTCTGCCTGGATCAACTTGCCCTGCGCCACATTCGATTGACGTGATCCCGCAGCTTCGCCGGCCCGATCGAAGCCGCATCTAGCTTCCCAGCCCCAACGAACCCGCCGAACCGGCACATTCCTCTCGCGAATGCATCGGCGAACGCCGAATCCTTTGCCAAGGTCGCGTCGTCCAGCCAAAACCCATTGATCGCGAGCGTGCTGGATTTCCGGTCCAGCTTGGGATCGATCCGGCCCACGAGCCGGTCGCCGTAGAGGATCGGCAGTGTGTAGTAGCCCCATTTTCGGAGATGAGCGGGCTTATAAACTTCCCAAACATAGTCGAAATCGAAGAGCTTCTTCGCCCGCCCGCGCGCGCTCACGATTTCCAACGGCGCCAGGAAGACGGCCTCCTCATCCGAGGTTGTATCGATCGGTCGCCAGCTCTCAGGCGCCTGCCCGTTTGCAACGGATTCCAGCAGATGGCAGTCTCGTGCAAACAAATGATACGGCTCGCGCCAACCTTCTACGGTAACTGTGTCAACTTCACCCGTTTCCCGCATCTCCCCCAAAATCTCCCGTGCCCGCTGATTGCGGACCCGTCCTTCCGCCCAACTGACGCAGCCTTGTTCCCGGGAGAGACCCAAATCTGAGATCGCCTTTCTAATGAAGAAGCGCTCAGCCTCATGCGGCGGCGCCTCGTAACGAAGGTCCATGGGCGCTACATCTTCCATAAGGCCGTAGCGACGCTGAAAACCCTGCCGTGAATGCGTCATCAGCTCGCCGGTCAACCAGAGATAGAAGAGTGCGGGGCCGGTGTCCTTTCTCCCGCGATAACTATCGACCCGAGCCCGCCCGATGAAATCTCGATTTCCAAGCGGCCCCCGCGTCCGTACTTCCTGGCGCACCTCATCGATGAGCGCGGCGTTCAGTTCCGCCCATTGGAGCCAGCGGCCTTCCGTACTTCGCCGCCGCATTTCCATTCGCCAGTATGGCAATTCCTCCATTGGATAGATGAACAGACATCCGCCATAATCGAAGAACTGGCGGTCCCGGTAGAGCAATTCATCAAGATGCTCGAGCTTGTACTCCGACACACGTCCGTAAAGCGCGATATCGTGGCTGCGGGCGACCACGTTGAGCGGGTCCATCTGGATGCGTCCGGCAGATCGTATTGCTTGTGCCGCGCCTTCCTTACCGGACCACCGGCGGCCAGGCCACAAGCCTTGCATACCAAGGATGAAGCGACGAGCAGTCTCACTCGAAACATGCATCAGGGGACCTACCGGAAATGGCGGAATGGGCCCAAGTTCGCTAAACGGAGCCTAGTATCCTGGAATGGCAGCCACTCTCGAGCAAGACTACTGCGCCCGTTCCCAAGCGCTGTAGGGGAAAGGTGCGCGCGCCCTACGCGTGTTGATTTTCACAAGGCAGCGCCCATCGCGGCGAGACGCCTGGAATGTCGTCATTGACGATCGCGCGATCCGTAGCGCGATAAATCGGGCGGGAATGGGTTCCCGCCCGATTTTAGCGCATGTTCATCGATCGACAGTTCGGCTTGTTGTAAGGTACTTACGCCCTGGCCGAACTCCTGGAGGATTTACTTGGCCGGAGCTGCTTCCTGCGGCTTGCTGATCGATGCTCCGACTCTTGCCAATGCTTTCTCCAGCTTGGGCGCCTGGTCTGCATCCCATTCGGTCTTGAGGTTGACAACCAGCCGCTTGTCTCCATCTACCAGCTCGCCTTTAACTCCACCGATGGACTTCACAATGGCGGCCACGTCGGCCGGCGTTTTCCCGCTTAGTCCCTCAACCGGAACGAGGAGGACGCGCCGGTCCAACCACAGACTTTTCAGCCCGGAGGCGGGGTCGCCAGGTGTGTTGAAAGCCGCCCGCAGAACGACACCAACCGGGAAGCTGCGCATCATCTCTTCCCATGTGCTCTGCTTGAGGTCCTTCCAAGCAATGCAGGAGGCGTTGGTCTTGCCGCATCCGCAGGGCTTGCAGACCATCTTCGTCTCGCCGGCTTTGAACGGTTGATTGAGCGTGCAGTGCGCGCACACGCCGCCAAACGACATGTCGCCGCTGACATCGAATTTTACAGGCTCAGGCTGACCCGCTACGACCAGAGTCATTGTATTCGCGGCACTGGGAACGGCCCAGAATGTGGTAAGGGTCGTTGGAACTTTCGCCTTGTCGGTTTGCGCGCTGACCTTCACCGCGGTGAAAGCGAACGCTGCTATTGTGGCTGTAAGAAAAAGGGTGGTTGCTCCGCGTCTTGTGTTCATCGTTTCCTCCTGAATGCTTGCGTGCCGCCATTCTTGATTATTGTTTACCCATCTGCTACATGCACCTGGGTGTCGGGTGTCGTCTTGATTGGTCACATTATAGGTTGTTAGCGACGTTAATACATCCTCGATTTGGCTGATTGTGATCATTCCCACGGAGAATTGTGAAAGAAAGCACAGGAAGAGTTTTAGCGCCACAACTGAGTATTAAAACAGAAGCGCCAGCGGCAGTTGCGCCTGTACCGGACCAGGGTGAGTGCAGTGCATGGGGCGTGATCTTGTGTTGTGATCAAGCTGCTTGGGGAACGGAAAGAGCCGACTAAACATTGGGGCGAGAATACGATGATAGATTTCGGCGGGGTTAATGTTTTCCTCAAGGCGACCCGCGACATCACGGTATCAATTTTGCCGCATTGTCTCTCCAATGGCCATATCCAGCCCATCTATGGTGGTCTCACCCCGCTCGCTACTCGACTTTCCAACCTTCGTGGAACTCGAGGCGCTCCATTGAGATGGTGTGCGTGGGGCAGACTGCGATCAGCGGCGGACAAGTTTACTTCTATGGTCGACGCTGCAGGGTTCATCTGCCGACAAAAGGCTTACTTCTCGATATTAAAGTTCTCAAGTTCGAATTCCTCGAACACGATCTCTACTCTTGCATCGATTGTGTCTATCAGCAGGTGATGGAAGTATTTACTTACGCCGCCCAATTCTTCCAGAAAGGACGTATCTGTCTTAAAGCCGAACCCGAAAACAGTTTTGGGGCCATCTTCCGCGCCCTCCACGTCCGGCGGCGGGACCTTTACCATAAGCAGTTCTGGATGTCCGTGGCGGAACCGGTGTAGCTGTAGGCGCGCGACGTTCTTAAACAGCATGACCAAGCGTCGACCAGGCAATACGCGGTCTGCTTCAGCTATATCGGAGCTGATTTCATAATCACGGGCATGCTCGTCTATCTTCTCTTCGCTCCATCCAAAACAATCCCTGCAGAACTGACGTGTAATATTGGCCGCGTACAGACCTTTGAATGTCATCGTGACGTTTTTAAGGTCCGTGCTTTCGATAGACTGCAAAATGCTTTCCTCGAGAATAAAATATCTTGCCAGTAGCTCAATGTCGTTCATTTGCAGACACCTCACGAATTCTAAGCGACTTCCTAGAAGTCCAGCCGAAAAGTCCGTATAATTGAAGGGTTCTATCGCTATATTGTCGAATCCTCCCGGTAGATTTCTATTCTCCTTGGAGTGTTCCGCCCATGATTGGCAAACGGAAGCCGCCCCGCAGGACTGCGGGGTTCGATGTCGGCAATGTCTATCCGCTCTCGCTCAAGCCGCGCCCGTTCCATTCGCAACTGGCTCAGGCTGCGCCTCGCCTCTTCAATGACGAGGACTTTGCCGCGTTCTATTCGGACCGGATGGGCCGGCCCAGCGTGCCCCCGCAGTCCTGCGGGGCTGACGTTGTTGTTGCAGGGAGAAGCGCGCGTCTCGGTCGAGGAGGCCATTGAGCGCACGGCGTTCGACCTGCGTTGGGC
>JBGPOG010000229.1:0-7048 GCA_041487935.1 Chthonomonadia bacterium
CTCTGTGCAATCTGTGAGATCAAAAACAGATCCTTCACTCCGTTCAGGATGACGGAATAGTTCACTTCGTTAAGATTCGCAGGCACCTCTCTTATCGTCGAACTCGGTTGTTGAAAGGATGGAATGGCAAATCTACTGATTGTGGATACGCACGGCAGGCGGCGCGTCGCGCTCGAAGTCGCCGCCAGTGCGTTGGGTCACCGGACCTACTGTGCCGGATCTGCTGCTGAAGCCCTTCGCATGGCCGGGATCTACGTTCCCGATGCGGTCATCATTCTCATGCCGGATCCGGAGTCCGCCAGGTTGATCCACGACCTCCGCTCTTCGGAGGATCTGAACGTTAAGTCGATACCCATTCTCGCGGATCGAACACAACATAATGGCGCGTCTGGTGTAGGCATGATTAATACCGATCCCGCCAGCATCTTCGCCGCCGTAGAGAAAGTAGTTGGCAGGAATGGCGATCACGCCGAGGCAGCCGAGACAAACCTACCTGTGCAAACCCATGGCTGACATCAGTCTGGAATCCAAAATCCATCCATACGGATGGCCGTATGGCCAAAATCCAAAATCCAAAATCACGGGATCCTGGCTGGACTTCCAGCATCAGAACCCGTTCGACGGAATCTACTGGAACGACGAGACGCGCGCGTTTACTTGCGAGCAGTGGCAGGGCAAGATCGACGAGATTAATGGCGTGGGAATGGATACGGTCGTCTTGATGTCTTCGGCGCTGGACGATAAGGCGTTCTATCCGTCGAACTTTCTGGCCGGCCGCTGGGCGTTGGCGTGCGAGGATCCGGTCGAGGCAGTCTTGAACGCCGCCGACCGCAACGACCAGAACGTTTTCGTCAGCGCCGGATTCTATGGCCACCAAACCGAGGAAACGAGCGATGCGCCGGAATACCTGAACTGGCACAAGCGGCTGGCTGACGATCTCTGGTCACGTTATGGCCATCACACGTCGTTCTTTGGCTGGTATATTCCGAACGAAGCGGAGATCGACGGGCATTTTAGTGAAGGGTACATGGAGTTCATCCCGAAGCTTGCGGCGCACCTTCGAGGCATTTCTTCGACTAAGAAGATTCTCATTGCGCCGTACGGTACCAATACGGTGCAGGAAACGGATCGTTTCGTGGAGCAGATACAATCGTTGAGGGTCGACTACGTCGCCTATCAGGATGAGGTCGGCGTACGCAAGACAAGGGTTGAAGAGCTCGATGAGATCTACGCCCGCTTGAGCCGCCTGCACGACCGAGCCGGGGTGCCGCTCTGGGCAGACGTCGAAATCTTCGACTTTGAGGCCGAGGTCTACAAAAGCCCGCTAATCCCGGCAAAGCTCGATCGTATCCAGCGGCAGTTGGCTGCGATCTCGCCGTACGTCGAGAAGCTGCTATGTTACCAGTATCACGGCCTGATGAACCCGCCGAATAGTTTCCAGCACTGCGGGCATCCGGATACGGTTCGGCTGTATGAGGAGTATGTGAGATGGATACAGTACAAGCAATCAACGGTTCCATAGTATTGCAAGAATTCCAGGCATTGTACCTTTCAGGCGCAGTCACATCAATCAGAGCCCTCAGAGCAGTGTTTGTTTTCTCCCTGTTCGCTGGCCCGATGGCGATGCAAACCGGACTCGCGTTCGCCCAAACTACACCGGGAATGTTCAAGGATGTACCTCGTCCCAATCCCGCCTATGACGTGCTCAAGCGCCTTTCGAATACTGGCTTGATTACACTATATGCCGAACACGAATCAATCGATACGCGTAGAATGACTCGTTTTGAATTTGCGGTTCATACGGAGCAGATAATGAAGGTCTTGCAACAGAGACTCCGATCGCGAATTGGCCATGCGTTCATTGGTCAAACTGGTGATGCGCAAACAGAATCACAAATACGTGATCTTCGGTGGTTGGCACAATATTTCGAGACAGAGCTTCAGGCGTTAAGCAAAATTGAAACAGGCCCTTGGACAAGTTCAGAAGCTCGCCTCGAAGGTATCGAATCGTTGTTCAACGGCCTTGCTCCGCCGTTTCCAGACGTCCCAAAAGATCACTGGGCCTTCCAGTCCGTAGAATCCCTCCGGCAGAAGGGAGTCGTGAAGGGATATCCGGATGGCCGATTTCGCGGGGCGCATACCGCAAACCGTTACGAGATGGCCGCCGCGCTGGATGAGCTAATCAAGGCTTCACTGCTCACTCAAACGATCCGTCAACGGGGCGAAATGGGACCGGCTGGGACGCAGGTAGAACGCGGGCCGGCGGGAGGGCGCGGTCCCCAGGGTCCACGCGGCGAGCGGCCCGCTGAGTTCGATCAAATCCGGAAACTGCTGGAAGCTTTGTCGATTGAGTTGCGTCAACTTAATGTCCAGTTGGAAGATGCGGACCATCGAACCGCCGGTCTTCGGACGGAAATAAAGAAGCCGAAAGACAAGTTTCAGTAGCACGATCGCCGCCTCGTCAGGATTCCTGGGTCGTCCGGACAGATGCCATGAATCACAAATCCATGTTTTTCACTCTGTTCCTTGCTGCGTTTGGCGCATCCAGCCCTGGATTCGCATTCGCTCAAGGCGTGCCGCCTCGGAGAACTGTACCCGATCCGCCGTTAATCGCCGCAATCAAAAAGCAAGATGTAGCATGGGTCAAGTCGCTGCTCCATGATGGCGCACAAATCAACTCGCGCGATCGATTCGGTCATCAGACCCCTTTGATTGCCGCCGCCGAGACTGGCAACGTAGAGCTTCTAAGGTTGCTGATCGGGGCAGGAGCTGATCCTAACTTTACGAATATCGATGGCCAAACGGCACTGATGGTCGCTGCAGGGCGTGGAAACCTCGCAGGCGTTGAGCTGCTGATTGCAAAAAGCGCGAATGTTAGGGCCGCGGAAGGATCGAGCCTTCCTCCGGAGCTGGCTCGCGGAATCGGCGGCCGCACGGCCTTGATGTGGGGCGTTCAAGGAGGCAATGCGAGCGTCGTCCGTTTCCTCCTATCGCATGGCGCCGATCCGAACGTGCGTGATAAGAACGGTTGGACGCCATTGATCTGCGCGGTCGGCATCGGACGCACGGACCTATTCAGCCTCTTAATCGCCCGCGGCGCGAACCTGGACCCAGTGCGCGACAATTCTGTTGCGCTGGATGAGGCGGTTCGAAACGATCACCCGGAGATGCTCCGGCTGCTGATCCACCGTGGAGTGCAAGTCGATTCAAGAGATCATGCCGGATTCACGGTGTTGATGACAGCGGCAATCCTGGGAAAAGCCCCGCTTCTCGACATCCTCCTGCAATCCGGTGCGACCGTCGATGCGCGAAGCAAATACCAGGAGACGGCCCTCATGCTTGCCGCGTTGAATGGCCGAACGGAGTGCATCCGCAGGCTGGCCGCCCATGGGGCAGCGATCAACGGGCAAAACGACCGCGGAGAAACTGCTCTGCTTCTCGCTGCTCAAAAGGGCCACGAAGACACCGTTCGTCTCCTGCTGGAAAAAGGAGCGGCAGTGGACGCGCGCGACAAGATTGGGGCAACTGCTCTCCTCCACGCCGCGCTGCAAGGGAACACGGAATGCGTGCGGGCGCTCCTCGATCGCGGCGCGGATCCCAATGTCGCGATGATCTCCGGCCAGACGGTATTGATCACAGCGGCAACCGGAGGCGGCGAAGCCGGCGTCGCTCGATTGCTTCTTGCCAAGGGCGCAAAGCCAAATGCAATCGATAAATATGGCTGTACTGCGTTGATCTATGCCGTCAACCGAGGAAAAGTCGAATTCGTGAAGGCTCTAATCTCCCAGAACGCCGATCTAAACGTCAAAGACAATGACGGGGAAACCGCGCTGGCTGTTGCCAGGAGAGCCAAGCATCCCGATATTGAAGCCCTCCTCAAACTGGCGGGCGCTAAGGATGAGTCTTAGTCAAGAAGTCGAATTGCCTTGGGCCGATTGCGGCAACTCGTGAATACAAAGCAAGCACCGGGGAGACGAACATCAAATCCGCGATAATCCTGGCAGCCGGCGCCGGAACTCGAATCTGGCCTTACAATGAGGTCCGAAACAAATGCGCGACGCCCGTTTGTAACGTTCCGAATGTCCGACGCCTCGCGAATGATCTTGCTTCAGTCGGCGTCGATAGGCTAACGGTCGTCATCGGCCCATGGTCCGCGTCTATCCGATCGGCACTCCATGGCGTCAAGGCAGATGTGGCGTTTGTGGAAGCTCCCCCGGGTTCGGGTACGGCCGGCGCCGTTCTAGCCGGCTCGAAGCTTATCGACGATGAGACGTTCCTGGTGGTATACGGCGACACCGTTACGACGATCCCAAATCTGAAAGCAGTGTCGATTGCACAGGAATCCAATGGCGCCGGCGCGGCGATCCTCTACGACGACATGCCCTGCCGAGAAGGTTCCCTATGGTACGGAGCCGAGGTTGATGGTGGCCGCCTGACCGGAATCATCGGCCATGAGGCGGACTCCATCCGCCGGCTGTGCGGAGTCTTTGCGCTGAACCGCGAAATCCTTCCACTCCTCGAATCCAACCCCGGCCTGATGCGGCGAGTCCCGGTAGGAGGAATGCCGCCCCCTGAACCGGATTTGGCACAGTCAATCAACGATTGCGACTTTGAAGTTGCGGCCGTCCGTGCCGTTGACTTTGTTGTCGACATAGACAAGCCGTGGCACATTCTAGAAGCTAACTCGAGAATGGCCGCCCACCTCGCGGAGTCAATGACCGAGAACCGTATTCATCCGACGGCCAGGATACATGACGGTGCGGAGCTTTCAGGGTTTGTCGAGCTTGGCGAGAACTCTGTCATTGGCAACCGGGTGGTGGCGGCTGGGAACATCATCGCGGGCCCAAACACGAAGATCGTCAATGGACCGATATTCCAGGGTCATGCCACCATCGGCCAGGATACGCGAGTGAGCGATTACTCCCTCGTGGACCGCAACGCCGCAATCGGAAATGGCTGCGTCGTCGGACATGGCGCCGAGATCGACGGCACCGTGTTCGACGGAGCATACCTCTATCACTATTGCGAGATCAGCGGATTGGTGGGAGCGTCGGTGGACATTGGCGCGGCGACCGTCTGCGGGACGCTTCGATTCGACGATGACCGTGCGGAGCACATCGTCAAAGGACGCCGCGAACGGCCGTTAACGGAGGCCAACGCGACCTATTTCGGCGACTACTCACGAACGGGCGTCAACGTGATAACCATGCCGGGGGTGAAGATCGGCGCGTATTCCTGCGTTGGGGCGGGGATCGTGGTATATGAGGATATCCCCAGCCGTACGCTGCGCCTCTTAAAGCAGGAGACTATCGACCGCACCTGGGGTCCTGAACGCTACGGTTGGTAACTGTAGCTCAATAGCCATTTTGATCCACTACGCCTCTACTCCATTACTCCGTTACCCCCTCCCCCGGCGCTCCACGCAAAAAAAAGCCCCGAGGGAGTGGCAAGCACCCTCGGGGCGGGACCCAGACAAATCACCAAACGAGGCCTTCGTGGTGGAGTTCGCAGAACGATTCCACCAGGACCGAGTCAAATTGCGATCCGGCGCCATCTTTGAGTCTTCGAATAGCCTCGTCCGACGAAAGCTTTGAGCGGTACGCCCGGTCGCTTGTCATGCACTCGTAGGCGTCCGCTACTGCGATGATCCGCGAGAGGAGCGGGATTCCGTTGCCACGGAGGCCGCAGGGATAGCCGCTTCCATTATATTGTTCGTGATGATAGAGCACCACGTCCGCCACGTAACTCAGCTCTTCTACCCGCCCGACAATTTCGGCGCCCTTTTCAGGGTGTGTGCGGATCGCTTCCCACTCCTCATCGGAGAGGGCGCCGGCCTTGTTCAACACCTCGTCCGGAACGCCGATCTTGCCGACATCATGTACTTGCGCGGCAAACTCCAAAATTCGTGAATCCTCGCCGGACAGGCCGTATCGGCTACCGATGACGGAAGCAAGAGCGGCGACCCGGCGGGAATGGCGGGCGGTATAGCTCTGTTTGGCGTCGATGGCCGCAGCTAGAAGGCGGATCGACTTGATCATCAGTTGATGATCCTGGCCGGCGGCTCGCTCTTTGACAATGCGCTGGCGCTCGAGGTTACGCTCTATGATAATTGCGAGGGTGTCGAGCTGAATGGGCTTGGTGACGAAATCACTGGCGCCATGCTGCATGGCAGAGCGGGCGAGGCTGGGCTGTCCATGCCCGGTGATGAGAACTACGGGCAGCCCGGGGTCCGTTTCAGCGAGGGCGCGCGAAAGCTCAATGCCATCCATCCCCGGAAGCTGGACATCCGAGAGGACGAGATCGTATGGACGCGCACGTAATTGAGCCAACGCGTCTTCCGCGGTGGCGGCGAATGAGACTCGATAACCCGTGTCCGACAGCGACTCGACGAGAAGCTCGCGAACGTGCTCATCGTCGTCCACAACCAAAATGCTGACGGGTAGGCTACCGGGGTCTAGGATCGGCTCTGCGGGGACAGATGCCGCCCAACTAGCGACCTCAGGCATACTTCCAACCCTCCCGTAGGGGACTCGATTTGTATTATACAGACGGTCTATTGTTCTGTCAATGATTTTCATATTAATTTTGGAGTAATTCGGTCGAATCTTTGTAAATTTAGTGAATCTTAAGGGATATTGGTTCGTGGGAGGGTGGCTGCGTGCGAAAAAGCGCTTGAAACAGGCACGATTGGGGTTTTTATAATGGTGTGTGCTTCGGCAGGGGGATCAAATCGATTCAGAGCCAGAAGAGTACTGTTCCCATAGAATCCAACGGACTTTCGCAGTCTTTCCCTTAAACGCGGGGGCAGAATGACAGAGCACAGTTGGGATTATCAGGTGTTTGGCCGGAAAACGCTCATCGACTTGAATGTTCAAAACGGTGAGCTTCGTATTGCGGAGATTTCAGGGCGGCAAGTTACGTCCTTTCGATTTGGCATTGCGGTTTGCGCACGCGAGGGGGCCGCTTACAGCCTGCCCCATCCGCGCCACATCGATCCTCTGCATTGCGCGGCTTTGTGACGCTGCCGTCCGGCGCGGGAGAACCGCGA
>JBGPOG010000230.1:0-7038 GCA_041487935.1 Chthonomonadia bacterium
CGGAATTCCGAAGACCGGCACGATGAACATGGGCGGCTCGATCGTTACCGCCGGCGGGCTCGTTTTCATTGCCAGCACAAGAGACGAGATGTTCCACGCCTTCGACAAATCCACCGGCAAGGAATTGTGGGAATACAAACTTCCCGCCGGAGGATACGCCACTCCTTGTACTTACGCTGTGAATGGCCGCCAGTACGTGGTGATCGCTGCCGGCGGTGGAGGAAAACAGAATACAAAAAGCGGCGACTCCTTCGTTGCATTTACTCTTCCTGAAGCAAAAGCCGTAAAGCGATGACCTTCTCCGATTGCCTGGGCGGGTGGATGCCGGCGCTTTTGGCCGCTGCGTTGCTAATGGTGCTGGGTCCGGCGGCACGCGCGGATGACCGGCTTAGAGTGATTATCGAAACAGACGCCGGCGGAGATCCCGACGACGAACAATCGCTCGTCAGGTTCTTGCTTTACGCAAACGAATGGGATGTTGAGGGCATCATCGCTAACCGGCCGACCGCGCGTGACGGAGAAAACAAGAATCCGGAGCGGACAGGGCTTGGAATCGTGCGAAGGCTGATCGAAGCCTACGGCCAATGCTACCCAAACTCAATCAAGCACGACCGACGGTATCCCACGACGGAGTACCTTTTGCGTCGAACCGTGGCAGGATACAACGATACTGACGAAGCGGTTAATCTGATCATCTCCGCCGGCGATTCCCTGGATTCACGCCCCATCTGGTATTCGGATTGGGGAACAGATCACGGCGCTTCCGTGAATAACCTGAAACGCGCGCTCGACAAGATCCTCCGTGACCGCGGGGCGGCTGGTTACGCTCGGTTCAAGAGCCGGATTCGGCTCAGCTCGGCGAATGCCTTCGGCGATCACACATCAAGCATCTCGCCGCCGTTCCCAATATGGGTGGATACTTTCCGGCCGGAACGAGATGGTAAACGATGGTATCATCGCTTCTCCGCCCTGACGGCGAAAGCGGGGAGATTCGACGTGAAGCGCGATCTGCTATCAGGACACGGCCCCCTCGGAGCGCTCTATCCAACCAACACGACTCATCCGCAAAAAGAGGGCGACTCTATGTCGTTTCTCTATCTCGTGCCCACGGGCATGAACGATCCGGAACATCCAGGGTGGGGGAGTTGGGCCGGCAGGTATGGTAGGAACGAGAATGAGGAAGGCCGTCCGTATTATTGGGCGAACCAGGAGGATGCCTGGCATAGCGGCAAAAGTCGAGACAACACGCTCGCACGGTGGGCAGAGCATCTACAAAACGACTTTCGCGCCCGACTCGAATGGTGCGTTAAACCCTACGATCGGGCAAATCATCGTCCGATTGCGGTGCTGAACGGAGAGGCCGGCGCTTCCATCCAGCACACTTACTCGCCTGCTGGATCTACAGTTCTATTGGGCGCCAGCGGTTCGACCGATCCAGACAAAAACAAGCTCGCGTATGAATGGACCGTCTATCCCGAGGCTGGATCCTATAGAGGTCAAGTGTCCATCGCTTCGGAATTAACCGAAAATGCAGTATTGGCCGTCCCTTCGGATGGAGTCGGCAAGACCATTCACGTCATCTTGACAGTAACGGACGACGGACAACCGCCGCTTGTGGCGTATCGCAGGATAATTATCCACGTAACGAGCCCTCTCCGAGCATCCGGACCATGATCCCGTAGTTTAGTGTCTCAGTAATGTCATTACAACGACGACAAAGTGGCAAGAGCGTCATTCCGAACCGCCTTTGTGAGGAACCTGCTTTTCCTTCACATTGTAAGGCAGATTTGGAGACACTACACTAGTCCCCCAGCCCGACCGTTGCGCCCGCACCCACGGTCGTTCCGCTCCCTGGAACCGAAGAAATGTCGAACGCTTCGATGAATTGGGGGCCGGCATTGTTAGTAATGTCCGGCCCGAAGAGGCTCTGCCCGCTAAAGATGTACGGCGCAATTGCCGTTGCGGTCGTGATATTTGTAAACGTGAAGTCGTTGGTTCCCACCGACACTCCGAACGAAAAACTCCCGATATTGACAGCGGATGGGCCGGTATTCGCCAGGTCCACCTCGATGGTATTGCCGTTACTCCCCGCAGTTACTGTCGCGGACGACACCGAAATGACCGCATCGGACCAGGATGCGGCAGGAATGAGAAGTACAGCGTACAATGCGACGATACGAGAACCGCACGTGACGAGTGAGAAACGTTGGGTCAAAGTCATCTCCCATCCTTAACTCCATCGTTTATGGATGCAGGAGGATTGCTCCGCAAATCCATCTGCCAGATTCATGCCAACGAGTGCTTCCTACGGCAACAACAACCCATAGTCCCGTTTCGAACATATAGGCTGCAAGGAATGGCAGAGTGCGGGAAAGAATTCGGCGTCTGGAGAGGAGCGGTTATGCTATACGCAATCGTTCAAAACGCCTGATCGCCTGGCAGATTTTTGCAATCGATATTCGCTGCATCCCAAAATCCGCCGTAAAGGGGATTCGTCCGCGGTCGCCAATGTGGAAATAATAACTTCGAGGATCATCGAAGTGTTTCGAGGAGTTGGGTTATGGAGTGCAACAGTGCAAACAGTATCAATTCGATCGTATTTTCGGCGTTACGAACCGACCCGGGGATAATGGCCCTGGTCGGGGAGCAGTCTTCGGCGGAAACCCTGGGCCGCGCCATACGCAAATATGCTTTTAGACAGCCGGCGTGCTATGCGACGACCTGCAATCGCCTGATCTTGTTGATTCTGGACGCCGTCGATTGGGATTGGGTTGCGGCGCAGCTAATTCTCGAGTCGCAATCGCCGATCGAGTCATCGACAATCCTGACGGGATCATTGGCCTGCGTTTGAAGGTTGCGCGGTTCACAACAGAATCCCCTCTCCCAAGTTGGGAGAGGGGCTATTGGAAGTAATATGAAGGAATGGTATCTCCGCGAAGGCGTTTTCGTCCTTCATCCTTCATCCTTCATCCCTTCACCCTTCACCCTTCATCCTGCAACCTCGGCTCTACTGTTTGTTTAGCGGCTGGTCCTGAAGCCACCTTGCCCACGACGTATTTCGGCCGAAGGCGATGCTTGCGTAGTTGGACACGTAGGCGTCCGGCGACGGCACGTAGATCGCGATACCGTGCGACTTGCCATTGATAGTCCCATGGGCTTCGGCGATCAGAGCGGCCGTGATCGCCGTCTGAACGTTTGTCACCGCCTGCTTAAGGTCGGCTGCCCCCGTTCCGGCTTTGATGATATCGCCGTAATCCCACAGATCCTTGTTGTCGTTATAGGCGTAGTGTTGTGCATTGGTCCGCGCGTCGACCATCACGTTCCGCGTGTCGCCAATGTGCGCGTCCAGACTGCTCCCAAGCGCGCTGATTTTGTTTGCCAGATTCTCTATCTTGGATAGATCCAGGCAGGACTGCGTGAGATTGTTGCCAGTGCCATATCCTCCCGGCGCCGGTTCCAGGGTATCCCGGACGATCTTTGTGCCAAACTGTGCGCTCGTCATGGTTGGAGCGGCCACTAATTCCGCCAGGAATGTATTGTAGATATAGCCTTCGCCCGGTGGCGATTCTTCAGAGCCGACCATAATCGGGACCGTATTCCGCAATTCGTATGCGACCTCGACCATTTGCATCAGCGATGCGTCGAAGATGAGCATGTCCAACTTCGGCGATACGTTTAATGAAGATGGGAGCTGCCAGATCTCAATCTCAGTGTTGAATTCGTCGTCCGTTGACACCGCGCGTTTGGTCGGCGGGATCAATCTGTTCGTAGTGCGCGTTTGCAGCCAGCCGGCGCCGTGGTCCCACATGGCCAGCGCGTAATGGTCGGCCGGGTACCGAGATTGCGCCCAGGACACGAAGTTCGTCAGCTCTTGCGGCTTGCCCATGTCGATTCCTGTACCCAGATCCTGGACGAGCGTTGAATTCACGGTGTTGGCATTATTGTCTCTGGTAATGAGATAGCGGCGGGTGCCGGCGAATTTGGGAGTGCCGCAGTCCGAACAGTTCGCTTCCTTCCACTGAACTACGATATTGACGTCGCCAGTCGAGCCGACGGACTCCATCTGGTTCACATTCGGCGCCGCGAACGCTTCCAAATTGTTGGCGGCGTTCATGAAGACCATAAAGGTCCACTTTGCACGGGTGGCTTTGGTGATAGTGCTGTTAAAACTGACTGTCGCGCCGCCGAGTTTCGTGATCTGAAGCGTAAAGGTTGCGCCATTCTGCGTGAGCTGCCCGGCGTTCGATCCGTCGGAACTTGTGAGCGCACCGGTACTGGAGACGCTGAGCAATCCTCCGCCGGACACGGTATTTACAACGGAGAAGAGAGCGGCGTGGCCCGTCACGTCGACAGTAATATAGGCCGAGTTCCCGCCGCCAGTCACGAAGTATGTCCCGGATAGAGCCGTTGTCGAAGTGGCGGATGGAGTGACGAGAGTCCCATTAAAGCTGAAGAGCGCAACGGCATTCTTGTTGACCGTTCCTGATACGGAGTTTCCGTCGCTTGCGACGGTTCCGCTAAATTGCAGGGTTGAGTCGGGGCTTTGGGTAAAGAATTTGCCGTCCGTCGCCAGGCTTCCCTGGCCGCTGTTAACGATCGCGGGGGCGTTCGCGTCTTTCACAAAGATCGTAAACCGGCCCGTCGAGTCGACGGACATCACAAACGTATGCCCACCGCCGGTAAACTGGTAAGACCGGCCAAACGGGACTCCGCCACCGCCACCATTAGAGCTTCCGCTCCCGCCGCCGCAGCCAACGATCAAGACCGCCAACAACGCGCCAACGGCGCCGAACGAAGGCGCGGCCGCGCGCCTCAAAGGACTTTGCAAGACCATCAGGTTGGTATCTCCCTTCGGGAAGCAGTATATCACACCGCGCATAGCGAGCGGCGCAGAATTCAAGAGTGCGGAATTACATTTGCTCCCGATACAAACGCGTCATCGCCACAAAGGATATACCCTGACGGGCAGCTCCAGGACGAGTGATGCGCAAAAACACGGTATTATTTCGTGAGGTCTGGACGGCAGATTTAACACACGCCAATGCCGCTAAAGTTCTGCGGCGATTCTGCCATAATGGGGGGATAGGACCATCGCCAGTTCAGTTACCGGCGAACCGTCGAGGTTTGTTCCCGCACCACCTGCCAATACGCCGCAATCTGGAGGCCAATTGATTTCGACCTCAAACCGGCTGCCGGCGAACCGCAAGACCGTTAGCCCCAGCCTTTACCGCATTACCGTCATCCTCAGCGCGTCCGTGATATTGATTTCCCGGTATCACATTCTCGCCTCGGCTGACCCAACCACTTCCCTCCTGCTCTTCGCGCTGATTCTGCTTTCGCGGTCCGTGCCGGTAGCAATTGCAAGCGAACGGCCTATCACATTTACCGCAGCTCTCGTCTTCGCCGCAGCGCTCCTTATCAGCGGCGAAATGGCGGCCTGTATTGCGTTGCTCGCATGCACCTTACACGGCGCGCTCAGCAAGCGAACCGAACGGCTCCAGGCGGCATTCATCGGCGCCCAGTATTCCATTGCTGCCCATGCCGCTTTCGCGACTTATGCGACGATCACCGCCACGCGCATGAACGATCCGGCCAATAGCTCTTCTCAACTGACTGGAGCGTGCGTCGGGGCGCTGGCATTTGTCGCGACCAATGCCGCTCTCGTCGGAATTGAGGCGCTTGGCAGCGGACGCGCGCGACGTGCGGACTCCGAGCGGGTCTTGCAGGCCCAGGCTCTTGCATACGCGGCGAGCTTTCCGTTCGCCATACTGATGGTATTTGCATACCGTGAGTTCGCCCAGGCTTCTCTTCCACCGTTAGCCGCCTTAATCTTGGTCTGTGCGCACGCCGTTCGAATGACGGTCGATAATCGCCGGCTTCGGCGCCAGATTGAATCTCTTAACGAGCTTGGCAATACTTCGACCAGCGGAGTCCGGGATGAAATGCCGCTCCGCCGGTTCCTCGTCCTGGCCCGCGGCCTGGTGACGTTTCAGAGCGCAACACTGTGGCTCGAAGACGATTCCGAAATCGGGATCTCGGCTCGAGCGGTCTATCCGGAAAGCGGTCACCGGCCCGATGCCCATGAAGCCGGGCCGGGCAGCCTGATTGCACGCACGATTCGACGCACTACGCCCCTGATCGTTGCGGATGCAAGCCGCGATCCAAGGCAGCAGAGCCTCGTGGAACCCGCGTCCTGGATGCTCATCCCGATGATGCTTCACGGCAGAGCAATTGGCGTCGCCCAATTCGTCCGGGGCCAATCGATGCCGTTTACACAAACGGATGCCACACAACTAGCCGTTCTGATTCCTCAAGCAACTATCGCGATGGAGAGTACCCGGGTCCGCCATATGATGCACCGATACGCCGACATGGCAACCTCCGATGGCCTCACGGGCTTACTCAACCACAGGCGCTGTCAGGAGATTCTTCGCGACGAATTGTCCCGAGCGATGCGGTATGGCCGGCCGTTGTCGATTATGATGCTCGACGTCGACTTCTTCAAACAGTTTAACGACAGTTTCGGCCACCCTCAGGGGGACAAGGTACTTCAGGCAATCGCGCGGATCGTGAGGTCGACGGTGCGCGCCGTGGACCACGTTGGGCGATATGGCGGCGAAGAGTTCATCACAATCTTGCCGGAAACCGGGCCGGCGGATGCATTCGTGCTTGCCGAGCGCATTCGAAGCGGCGTGGAAGCAGAAGCTTTCTCTACCGGCGCTGGTGGATGGGTGCAGAAGACGGTAAGCGTGGGGGTGGCATCTTTTCCGGAGGATGCGGACAGCGCCGACGAACTGGTGCTATACGCAGACAACGCCCTCTATGAGGCAAAGCGCACCGGCAAGAACCGGGTGCTGATGGCGGCGAGGTAAACAAACATCGAACTAGTGTAGTGTCTCAGTAATGTCATTACAACGACGGCAAATTGGCAAGAGCGTCATTCCGAACTGCCTTTGTGAGAATCTGGCCAGACGGCCACCCGTATGGGTGTTTTTTGCCTCGCATTGCAAGGACGAGTCGGAGACACTACACTAGGCC
>JBGPOG010000231.1:0-6997 GCA_041487935.1 Chthonomonadia bacterium
ACGAAGGCACGAAGCACACGAAGAACACCGGGAAAGGCTAAAGGATTCTGTTGAGCGGTTGAATCCTTCGTTTCTTCGTGTCTTCGTGTTTAGGTTTTTGACTTTGGAACGGGAAAAGGCATTAAACACGAAGGCACGAAGGACACGAAGAATTCAAGGGCGAGGCTAACGGGTTTGGGTGATGCAAGTCCGTCATCCCGAACCGTCGTTGTGAGGGACCTGCTTTTGACGTTTGTCCTTAGGAGCAATCGATGCTGCCGGCAACACGTTGCACGTAATGACAAAACCCAGCAATTCCGGCTTACCATCAGGCGTGCCGGGTGCTTCGCACCTCCAAGGAAACAAGGCCGCTGTTAACGTCAAAATCAGATCCCTACGGGATGACGTAGTTGCCGTGTCTTCACGGTACGAGCCACACAAAAGCCCATAGAGCCAAAAAAGCGAAGGCCGGAGACATTAGGGAAGCAATTCGCCGACGGAGATCGAAGAGGATGGACTCGCAAGCGGACTGATACTTTCGGTAGGACCGTGTTGAGTGATGGATGCGTAACGGAACCCGAATGGCCGATCGTCATCTGCCAGCGGTTCCCGATGGACCTCGATGACACGCTGCGCCACGTTGACGATCCAGTAATCGGCGATTCCCGCGGAGGCATAAAGAGAAGCCTTGTAGGTCTGGTCGAATCGAAGAGACGCGTCGGAAACCTCGACAATCAGCGCCGCAGTTTTGGGATGATCCTCTCGGTAGTCATCCGGGCCGCCCGCCACAACCGCCACGTCGGGTTCCGGATCGCTGTCCTCCAGGAGGGAAAGAGGAGCTTGTGTGCGGATCGTGAAACCGGTTGGAAACGCCGCCTTCAGAATCTCCTCGATCCGATGAAGGACCCAATAGTGAATCGCCTTCTGCGTCATCCGATCCGCCATCCCTTCGGTAACGATTTCTCCACCGATCAATTCGACTTTCTCATCCTCACCGATCACGTTCGCATCGACAGCCGCATAGTATCGCTCGCGCGTCCATTTCAGTCGCGCCGGCTCTACTTCAATTGGTTCTTTGGTTAGGGTTGTCATGGCGCTTTCCGGCTCCCGCAGCAATTATCCATTCATTCGGTGTTTGTTGTCAACGGCCTAAACACAAAGTTCGGCGACCGTGCTCTGCAGCCCGAAACCGATTTCACTCATCCTGGCGTGCGGAAGATCCGGCGGAGACGGGCTAAGGCACGAAGTACTCCACGTAGCCTTGCAGCATCTCATCGGTTACCTGGGGCCCCCAATGTACGACAGCCGCCGGGTCGGGATTGCGCAAATTGTCGGCGCTATTGTCGAACCAACCGGTGATCGTTATCCGGCTGTTGAACGGCGCCCGCATCGGCTGTAGCAAACGGTAGTACAACTGCCAATTGTCGTCATACTTCGGGATGTCCAATACCGTTTGCCTCGTCCCGTCCTGCCGCACGAGCTCAAAACGGAAGGCCCTGCCTCTCGCGTGCATGTGCGCGAGAAATCCCAGCAACTGAACCTCCTTGGGAATTCTCATGCTTGCCGTCTGCGGGTGATTGCTGGCGCCCGGGGGAATCCGCAAGCCGAGTCCCGCAATACCCGCGACAAACACCTCGTGTTTCGGAGGCTTGCCGGCGAATACTAATCCCAATCGAGTCTGGTCCGTTTCAACGGCGCCCGATGGCGTGTAATGGATCTGGAACAACAGTGTCGCCCCGGCCGGCAGCCGCTTAGCAAAGCCGTCCGGGTAACTCATCGAGCCGTTCCCCGGCACGTAAACTGCAAAGAATCCGTTAATGACCTCGGCCATTCTGCGTTCGAGAACAACCGGGTCCTCATTGAGTTCGGCATGAGGAAGAACGTACACCAGAACGTGATGAACGACCCGCTTCGCCGTCGGCTGGATTTCCAAAGCTCGAACCCACTTGTCTTCGTCGAAGTTCGTCTGGACGGCTACCATATAATAGGGCATGGCGCCTTCCGCGTTTACCGCGACTGGCTCAGGTATCTGAAGCACCACGTCAGGTTTGCCGATCTGCCAGCCATCTCGAAACTTCCTGGGCAGCGGAGCGTGCGATGAATCGCCAATCACCGACGGCTGGGTAGCCCATGCCGCAAGATCCTTCTTGTCGGATGCGCAGAGGGAGCGGTCGTTATCCCAGGGACTGTCGGCCCCGGCAGCCGGCGGAGCCGCAAACCAGGGCGGCATCGTTCCATTCTCAACCACCTGGCGAATCATGGCGCTATGGGATGTGGCATCGGCGCGGGTTTCAAGACTGAAGGGCGCAGATCCGCCGGCGCGGTGACACCCCTGGCACTTATCCTGGAGAATGCGCGACGCCCGCTCGTGATAGCTAACGCTCGAAGAAGGATGGTCCGTTGGCTGAACGCGCAATGCGCAGCCGGGAGCGGAAGTAGCGGCAATTTGCAGAGGCTGGCCGGCAAGTAGAGCCTCGAGCGCATCCGCAAGATACGTGCTGCGGGGCTCGCTGAGACTGTGTGAGAGGCCGTACTGGTCATCGACAGCCCCACGGTACACCAGTGTACTGGCCGAATCGAGGACGAACACTTCCGTCGTGGATTCCGCGGAGAGGGCCGTAACAACCTCGCCCTTGGTGTCGTGGACGATCGGAGCGCTGAGACCGTTGCCGCGAAGCGTGGCCTCGATATCGGTCAAGGTGTCGCTTGAAATCGGGTCCACGAATAGAAACTTGATACCCTGCTCCCCAAATCTCTTTTCCAGGCGCGACAACGCGGGCAAGTAACGCCTGCTGACGGGGCAAGTCGTGCTGGTAAACGCGATAACCAGTCCCCGATTCTGTTTGAACCCTCCGAGATTTAACTTTGTGCCGTGAATATCCGTCAATTCCAGGTCAGGGACCCTGCGGCCGATTCCGTGTTCGGCGGGCGATATTTTCCGCGGCTCATCCACGGACTTAGTGGGATTTTGATCCGCACCCACACGGCCGAGCGCTAACGCAGTGGCCCACGTCAGCGTGATTGCTACAATACACAACCCGGGAAAATACATGCGCCCGACCGACAACCGCCTGATTGTTCGATTCAATAAGTTTCCTTTTCCAAGTCCTTCTCGGGTTAAGCAGCCACAACGATCGGCCCGAAGCCCTCCGTTACGACTTGCTGCAATGCCATGGGATCTGCGAGCCGCTTGGAGGCATCGAGAATCTCCAAGCCGGCGAGATTGCCGTCGGCATCGTAGTCCGCGGCTATGCCCTCGGCGAGGTGTTCGGTGGTTACGGTGGTGTCGCGAAAGGTGATGCTTAGCGCATCTACTTCGGAGTCGTAACTAATCTTCACGCGGGTCTCCCATCAGGCAAAGTATGTCTAAACAGTCACTACGACGATCTCGTCGTCAGCTTCCACGAATACAGGTTGAACGCGCTTAGTTGCGTACACTCTCCCGTTCCACTCTTGATTATATCTCATTCGCTTCGCGCACTGAAGGCGTCCCTGGTCTGCCGGCTTCCATGGCGCGGTCCGGATGGCATCTTCCACTTCGGCGGCTGTGAAGCCGCGCTTGCCGGCATATCCTTGCGCGTGGGTAGACAGCCTGATCGGCTTCACGTGCATAGCCCTTTTCGATAGTCACCTCGCCCGCCTCGCCTTCTGGTACCGCTTCGGCTTCCCTGTCTCCGCTCCGCCCATGGCGTGCGACGGCACGAACCGCTTCAGCTCCAGGATTTCGTCGCGGTATACCGCCGCTTGCTCGAAGTCGAGGTTCTTGGAGGCGGCTTTCATCTGGACCTCCAGCTCGGCGATGAGCTGCACCACCTCGTCCAGCGGCATACTCTCCGCCGTTAACAGATCGGGCCGGCGGGTGCGATAGGTCCCCTTCTCTTCCGCCACGTACTCCGCGGAGATGAGCTCGCGGATGGCTTTGATGACCGTCGTCGGCGTGATACCGTTCTCCTCATTATACTTCACCTGGATGGCGCGGCGGCGGTTGGTCTCGTCAATGGCGCGCTGCATGGAACCGGTCACGTTGTCGGCGTACATAATGACCTGGCCGGAGACGTTGCGCGCGGCGCGGCCGATGGTCTGTATGAGCGAGGTATCGGAGCGGAGAAAGCCCTCTTTGTCCGCGTCCAGGATCGCGACCAGCGAAACTTCCGGCAGGTCCAGCCCTTCTCGCAGCAAGTTGATCCCAACCACGACGTCGTAAACCCCCGTGCGCAGGTCTCGAAGGATCTCGGTCCGCTCCAGCGTCTTGATGTCGCTGTGGAGGTAGTGGACCTTGATGTTCAGCTCTTCCAGGTATTCGGTCAGGTCTTCCGCCATACGCTTGGTGAGCGTCGTGACCAGAACGCGCTCCTTCTTTTCGGTGCGCTTGCGGATTTCGGAGATCAGGTCGTCTATCTGTCCCTTGGTCGGACGAAGGATGACTTCCGGGTCGATGAGACCGGTTGGGCGGATGATCTGCTCGGCGATGAGGGGAGATAGGCCGGTCTCCGACGATGGACGATCGACGATGGACGATGGATGGACATTCGACGCTGGATGATCGACGATAGACGATGGATGGACTTTCGACGCTGGCTGCTCGACGATTGACGAGGGAAGTTCGTTTGACGTTGACGGCTCAACACTCTCTGATACAAGTGGCGTTTCGCCATCGTTTTTCGCCGATCGTCGATCGTCAATCGTCAATCGTCCGTTATTCCAGGGAACTGGCGAGCCGTCCGCATTGGCAACCGAGACCTGCTTTTCGAACGGGCCCGGCGTCGCGCTCACGAAAACGACCTGCCTTACGCGCTCCAGCCACTCGTGGAACTTGAGCGGGCGGTTGTCTTTGGCGCTGGGCAGGCGGAAGCCGAAGTCGACCAGCGTGCTCTTGCGGGCCATGTCGCCGTGGTACATGCCATGAAGCTGCGGGATCGTCTGGTGCGACTCGTCGAGGATGACCAGGAAGTCGTCGGGGAAATAGTTATACAGCGTGTTCGGGGCTGTGCCGGGCTCGCGGCCATCCAGGAATCGCGAGTAGTTCTCGATGCCGGAACAGTAGCCCAGCTCGCGCATCATCTCAATGTCGAACCGGGTCCGCTGCTCGATTCGCTGGGCCTCGATGAGCTTGTTTTCGGCGGTGAACCGGGCAACCTGCTCCTTCAGCTCCTCCTCGATCTGAACTATTGCAGCTTCCAGGCGCTCCTCGCTCGTAACGAAGTGGCTGGCCGGGAAGATGGTGACAGAGTCGCGCAGCCCGAGCACCTCGCCGGTGAGCGGGTCGACCAGGGTGATCTTCTCGATCTCATCGCCGAAGAACTCCACGCGGACGATGATCTCCTCGTCGATGGGCTGTATCTCAAGGACGTCGCCCCGCACGCGGAAGGTGCCGCGCTGCAGCTCCAGGCTGTTGCGGGTGAACTGCATGTCGATGAGACGGTGCAGGCACTCTTCCCGATCCTTCTCCTGGCCGCGCTGGAAGTTTAGGATGATTCGCTTATATTCCTCGGGCGAACCGAGGCCGTAGATGCAGGAGACCGACGCCACCACGATCACGTCTCGCCGCTCGAGTAGCGCCTGTGTGGCGGAGTGGCGCAGGCGGTCGATCTCGTCGTTGATAGAGGAGTCCTTCTCGATATAGGTATCGGTCTGCGGGATGTAGGCCTCCGGCTGGTAGTAGTCGTAGTAGGAGACGAAGTATTCAACGGCGTTATCCGGAAAGAACTCGCGGAATTCCGAGCAGAGCTGAGCGACGAGAGTCTTGTTGTGCGCCATGACGAGCGTGGGCTTTTGCACCCTCTCAATGACGTGCGCCATGGTGAAGGTCTTGCCCGTACCGGTAGCGCCGAGCAGGGTTTGGAATCGGTGGCCGGCCAGTATGCCCGCGGTAAGCTTATCGACGGCCTGGGGCTGGTCGCCGTCGAGCTTGTAGTCGGATTTGATCTTAAAGTCCAATTGTTACCTCAGGCAAAGACGCAGAGAATCGCACGTGATTATGAATGTGGGTCGATGCTTTTCGCCGCGGTGGAATGTGATGCCAACCAGTCCGATGGGGTGATCGTTGGGACAACTGTTGAGGCCCGATCAAGCATTTCAGAGTCCCACGTAATAAGAGCGCTGCCAGTTTCTTCCGCCACTTGGACATAAACTGAATCGGCGCCGCGCAGGCGAAACTCTGCCGCCAAGATGCCGGCGCGACGCGCGCGAAACCGGGTTAGCTGAAGCCAGTGAAGTCGGGGAAAGGCCTCGATTCTTGCGATAGTCTGTTGGGTTAGATTTGGATCGTTGCTACGTCGAGCAATTGCCGCCTGACATTCCGGTAATACCAATGTAGGACAGAATACATCCTCGGTTGAGTCTGCGAGCACCAATAGAAACTCCAGGCTCGCGGGATGGACTACCTCAGACACCCTGGCGGCGGAGACAAAGACGCTTGCGTCGATCGTGTGACTCACCGCCGCATCTCGGACAGCGTGTCAACTATGGATTTGTTATCTTTCCAAGTAGGAGCGAGCTGATCTACCAGAGCGCGCCATTCTTGCGTCCATTGACTCCCCTGCTTTTTCCGCTTCCTGTCATGGGCGCGCCTCGGAGTTAGCGTCAGCTTTCCATAGATTTCTCTGACCTCATACTTGGCATGCGGCGAAGTCTCGGCAAGTAGCTCCGCCGGTATGGTAACCGCCCCGTGTTCGTCCGCTTCTAGGATCTTTGTCATCGTATTGACCTCCTACTCAATTGTACCATTCCGCCTATTTCAACCCTTCCATCGCTTGCGGTTGATCGCCATTGAGCGTATAGTCGGATTTGATGTGGAAGTCCAAGGAAGTACCTCACGCAAAGGCGCAAAGAAAGGCGCGAGAACGCTGTTTTTGCGGAACGAAGCCACTTTATGGCCGACCTATGAAAAATACGAAACGAACCCAATTGTGGGTCCGCTGGGGCCTCGAACACTGTATTTTAGTATACCAGATTCCGGGTCGGGGGTTGGTTGATCGGGCAAGGAGACAGAGGCCCCTCGCCGTGCGGCGAGGGGCCT
>JBGPOG010000232.1:0-6975 GCA_041487935.1 Chthonomonadia bacterium
CGGGAACAGCTCGGCGGGAGCCTCGCCCTCCCAATCCGGTCTCACGATCTGTGAACAGTTTCGGTGCGTTTCGCACACAGGAATTCGTCGCAGCGCTCTAGAATCCCAGATCGAAGTACGAACGTTGGGAGATCGAGACTATGTATCGAGTTGCAATCGTTGGCGCCGGCGGGATGGCATCGACCCATGCTCGGGCATACAGCGCCATGGCGAACGGCGAGGTCGCGGCGGTCATGGATGTACGCGGGGAGGCCGCGCGGACGCTGGCCCAGGCGCACAATGCGAAGTCTTTCACTGATTTCAACCGAATGATCGATGCGGTCAAGCCGGATATCGTGGATGTGTGCGTGCCGACGCCATTCCATGCGGATTACGTCTGCCAGGCTGCGAAGACGGGGCTGAAGGGAATCGTGGTCGAGAAGCCGATGGCGAGGACGGTTGCCGACTGCGAGCGGATGGCATCCGCATGCCGGGCTGCCGGCGCGCCGCTTTTCGTGGCGCACGTGGTGAGGTTTTTCCCCGAATTTGCAATGGCGCGGGAGAAGGTGCTGGGCGGCGCGGTTGGTAAGCCTGCCACGGTTCGCACCCGGCGGGGCGGGCCATTTCCGCGGGCCTGGAAGAACTGGTACGGCAAGTTCGAGATGAGCGGCGGGTGTGTCCTCGATTTAATTATTCACGATTTCGATTGGCTGAGATGGACGTTTGGAGATGTCGAGCGGGTTTTTGCAAAGGGTCTGGCGAGGGGCACAGTGGCCGGCGAGGAGATGGAGCGGGACTACGCCCTGGTGACGCTTCGGTTCAAATCGGGCGTTCTCGGGCACGTGGAAGGGACGTGGGCGGATCCGGGCGGGTTCAAGGTCTGCTTCGAAGTGGCCGGGCAGGATGGACTGCTGGAATACAACTTCAACCAGCCGGCGATGCCTCCTCTGCAGTCCGCGCTCGAGCAAGCGGAGGGCGCGGGCGGCGGAGTGGCGGTGCCCGAAAGCCCCACGGCGGTCAATCCTTACCAGGCGGAGCTGGAGCATTTTCTCGACTGTCTCGAGAGGGGCGTCGAGGCGGAAGTAACGCCAACCGATGGCCGGGAGGCGGTCCGGATTGCGCTGGCTGCGCTGGAGTCGATTGAGACTGGGATCGCGGTGACGCTTTAGAATCGTACTCGTACTCGGTTGTTCGTCGATTCTCCGTCCGAGTACGATTACGAGTACGACGACGATTACGATTACGAGTATGATGGAGCGGACACGAATATGCCCTTGCGAATAGGAATCATGAGCTTCGCGCACATGCACGCGCACAGCTACGCCCATGCGATCGATCAGCTTGCCGAAGCGACCCTCGTAGGCGTCGCGGATCACGACGCCGGTCGCGCCAAGGCTGCTGCCGAGACCTACTCGACGCGCTGTTTCGCGAGTTACTCAGAACTGCTTGAAGCCGAGATCGATGCGGTGGTGGTCGGTTCCGAGAATATTCGGCATCTCGAATTGGTTGAGATGGCGGCGGCGGCAGGTCGTCACGTACTGTGCGAGAAGCCGATCGCGACGAACGTTGCGGACGCCCAGGCGATGATAGTCGCCTGCCGGGAGGCCGGCGTTCAGCTTATGACGGCGTTTCCTTGCAGGTTCAGCCCAGCCGTGATCCGTCTGAAAGCGTCTGTAGACGAAGGGAAAATCGGAAATGTGCTGGCTATACGCGGTACGAATCGCGGCCGGTGCCCGTTCGATTGGTTCGTTCAACGGGCATTGAGCGGCGGCGGCGCGGTAATCGACCACACGGTGCACGTGACGGACCTGATGCGCTGGCTGCTGAAGAGCGAAGTCAGTGAAGTGTACGCTGAGATTTCCAACGGCATGTTCGGGCGTGAGTTCGACGACTGCGGGTTTCTGACGATGCAATTTGAAAACGGCGTTTTTGCGACGCTCGATACGAGCTGGTCCAGGCCGAAGTCGTTTCCGATCTGGGGCGACGTGACGATGGCGGTGGTGGGCGAGGGCGGCGCGCTGACGCTGGACATGTTCAGCCAGAACCTGGTTCACTACTCCGACAAGACCGGCGGGGTGAGCTGGGACGGTTGGGGGAGCAACGTCGATTTGCTGATGGTGCAGGCGTTCGTGGACGCGATCCTGGGAGAAAAGCCGGTTCCAATTTCCGGTGAAGACGGGCTTCGAGCGATGGCGGTTGCGCTGGCGGCCTATAGGTCGGCGGAGACTGGCGGCCCGGTTTCGCCTGCAGAGATTTCGGGATAGGCTCGGAAGCGCGCTGACGTGGGTGCGGGCAAGACGTTGAAGTGGATTTGCCACCTGCATTTGTAAACCTGTAGGGGCGGCCCTGTGTGGCCGCCCGTTTTTTGACTGACAAAGTATCGTATTCCGGCGAATGGGCGGCCACACAGGGCCGCCCCTACGAGGAAGGTTGCGTTTCCCTTCAGGCAATTCCCGAATTAGCTGTTATAACGCAACCAGAGGGCGGCGTATAAACCGACGTAGAGGAGAATGCCAATTCTCAGGGCCGATCGGGTGAACTGTTCCCGATGGCGCCGGGCGTATTCGGCGATTGACAGCGGTACGGCGATCAGCGCAGCTTTTGCGGCGACGAATCCCCAGGGACCAGTGAGGTCGAGGATGCCGGACATTATGGGATTCGACTCACTAGCATGGTGGGATCCCATGAGGTAGATGGTATAAAGAAGGTCCGCGCAGCCGATTGCGGCGAATACCGTGGTTTCCGGGAGGACGAAGCGGGCCGCGCCCTGCGGATTCGGCTGCAATGAGTCTTTGGGTCTAAGAATCACGGTTTCTGGTCCGGTGCGGTCAGATGGTTCAGGATGACGTCCGCGCGCGCTTTTACAATTGCCTCCATACAGTAAGTTTACCCGTGTGTCAGTGGAGATACGTTTATGGCTAGTCGTGAGGCGCCTTGCGGCGGTGCGTTCTTGGTGGGGGAAGCGGGTCCGGAGCAGACTTTGATTCCGGAGGAGCTATGCGCAGAAACGAAGCTCATGGCGCGGTCTGTCGAGGAGTTCTTGCGCAAGGAGGTGCTCCCCATTTCCGACCGGATCGAGATTCATGAAGAAGGTCTCATGCGCTCGCTGGTGCAGCAGGCGGGCAAACTTGGTTTGCTGGCGGCGAACGTTCCCGAGATGTATGGCGGGCTGGCGCTGCCAATGTCGGCTATTACGCTCTTGATCGAGAAGGCGGCGCTCAATGCGTCGTTCTCCGTCTCGGTTGGAGCGCACACGGTTATCGGCACGCTCCCGATCCTGTATTTTGGAACTCCGGAACAGAAGCAAAAGTATCTTCCAGGCCTGGCGAGCGGGGACATCATAGGGGCGTTTGCACTGAGCGAGGCCAACTCCGGATCGGACGCGCTCAGCGCCCAGGCTCGCGCCACGCTTTCCCCGGACGGCAAATACTATCTGCTCAACGGCACCAAGATGTGGACGACGAACGCGGGCTTTGCGGATATCATCACGGTTTTTGCGAAGATCGACGGCGAGCACTTTACGGCGTTTCTGGTGCAAACCGGCTATCCGGGCGTGTCGCTGGGCCGCGAGGAGCACAAGCTCGGTATTCGAGGGTCATCCACCCGGCGGGTCATACTCGATAATGCTCAAGTTCCCGTTGAGAACGTGCTTGGAGAGATTGGCAAGGGTTATCGGGTAGCGCTCTACGTGCTCAATATCGGACGGTTTAACCTTGGCGTTGGCGGGCTTGGCTCGAGTAAGGAGCTGATCAAGATCGCCACGCAATATGCCAAACAGAGGGTGCAATTCGGGCAGCCAATCGCATCGTTCGGTTTGATTCAGCACAAACTTGCGGAGATGGCGATCCGAACGTTTGTTCTCGAGAGCATGGTCTACCGGACGGCGGGATATTACGATGCCGTATTCGGCGAGATTGATGCAGCGGCTCCGGATGCGAACGATCGCTTTCGGGCGGCTGCCGAGGAGTACGCGGTCGAGGCGGCGATTATGAAGTTCTTCGGCTCCGAGGTTTTGAATTACGTGGTGGACGAGGGGCTGCAAATCCATGGCGGGTTCGGATACACCGAAGAGTATCCGATGGCTCGCGCGTATCGCGACGCGCGGATAAACCGCATCTTCGAGGGTACGAACGAGATCAATCGTTTGACGGTGCTGGACCAGGTGATGCGCCGCGCCCAACGCGGACGGCTCGCGCTTCCGGCGGCTGCCGCCAGAGTGAGGGAAGCCATTCTGAGCGCGCCCATGCCGTCCGTAGACAGCCTGATGGAACCCGTCGATCGGATCGGGGAGTGGGTGAAAGCGATACGTAACGTCATCCTCTTCGCGGCCGGCCAGGCCTGGGACACGCTGGGCGAGCGGATTTCGGAGAGGCAGGAGATTGTGGCGGCAATCGCCGATATGTCCGCTGCCCTTTACGCGCTGGAAAGCGCGTGGCTCAGGGTGCGCAAACTTGGAGAAATGAGCAAGACTTCGGGTTGTGGAACGGCGGCAGAGGATGCGCTGGGAGCAGCGCTCGTTTACGGAAATGATGCATGCGCCCAGGTCGATGTGTGGGCGAAATATGTTTTGGCCGGATTCTGCGCCGGCGACACGCTTCGGGCGAATGTAGCGACAGTGCGCAGGCTGCTGAAGACTCCTCTGCTGGATACGATCGAGCTGAGGCGGAAGATCGCGGCGCGAGTTATCGAACGGGAAGGCTACTTATGGTAGTCCCGCCTGTTAGGCCGGACGTACATCTGGATCCGCGGACCGGTAAGCTGACCGGTGACGGCGTGAGCGAGAGCCGGCGGACGCTTACGGGCCTGGCAGGGTACTTTCTGGACGAGCCGGCGCCGGAAGGGGTTGCGGGGGCGATCTGCTGTGCGACGACGTTTCTTCAGCCGGGGCCGCTCGTTTTCGTCTCCTAATGGGCGAGCGAGACCGGCCACGATCATGAGGCGATTCGACGGGACGGATTTGGCGGGCGGGTGATGTGCATGAACGGGGGGCCGCGGTTGATCCCAGCGGATTTAGCCTGAATAATCCGGGTTAGTGTAACATTCGGTTGCTGATTTCCACGGGGCTGAACCCCCGCGCTGTGAACGGCACTGTGCCTGCCTTCGCAGGCACGCGGTTTTATCAGTCCACGAAATGCGACGTTTATTCGGCGCTATTGCCCGAGCGGCCCAGACGCAATTCACGGCGAATGAATTCTCACGAACGATCGTTTCCTAAGTCATTGACAAGCGAGGTAGTTGCAAAACTCGACGAAGTCATCGTGTTCCGTCATCCTGGAAGGATCTGCTTGTGTCCTTACAGGTTGCACTGAGTAGGGCAAAAGCAGATGTCCCCGTACGGATCCGTATGGACTTTGCAGCATGACGGATATGCGGTATTTTGCAATGACCTCAAGCAAGAGGAAATAAATGTCTGAACGACTTGGCGTTGCGGTGATCGGGCTTGACCACTGGTATTCTGCGTTTATGATTCTCGATCAGCTCGTTGCGCAAGCTGATTTGCGTCTCGTAGGTATTTCGGATTCCAACGCCGCACATCTGGAAGAAGCCCGGCAGAAATACTCCCCTGATATTGCGACCACGGATGCTTCGCAGATTTTGGATCGGGAAGACGTGGAGTTGGTCTTTTCGTTCGTGCCTACCGCGGATAACGTGGAGATTTGCCTTCAATCGCTCGGGCGCGGAAAGCACACCATTTGCGTTAAGCCACCCGCGCTTACGGTTAGGGATGCGGCGCGGATATCCGCCGCCGCTGACGATGCGGGGGTTATCTGGTCCGCTTCCGAGGTTTTGCCCCGGCTTTCCGCAAAGCACAAGTATCTTAAGAGAATCATTCGTGACGGCGTTATCGGCTCTCCCATCAGCTTCTATCATGTGGCACATGGCGGGCTGCCGCAGCCGTGGGCCGGGCAAACCGGCGATTCTTGGTGGCTCGATCCTCAGAAAGTGCCGGGCGGCGCCTGGCTGGATCATGCGATTTACGCCGTCGACCAGCTTCGTTGGACGCTCGAGAGCGAGGTGAAGCGCGTGAGCGCAACGATGTCTAATAGGCGCCGTACAGAACTCCGGATGGAGGACCATGGCGTCGCATGGCTCGCTCTTGATAGAGGCTTCACTTCAGTGATCGAAGATGCCTGGACCGCGGACATTGGAACTCGATTCGATCGGTGGATCGGGACCGAGGGAAGTTTGGTCGTCGACGGCGAGGGAGTAACGGTTCACAAGCGAGGAACGGTCGAGCGATTAGATGTCCCATCGGATTCTCGAAGCGCTGTCGCCGAGATTGCGAGCGCCATACGAGGAGGGACGAAACTTCCGTTCACGAATACGTGCTCGGTGCGAAATCTGTCGGTATGCCTAAGCGCGTACGAGTCTGCGCGATCGGGCAAACACGTCGAGCCGGACTAGCTATCGGAACAGTATCAGCGCGACAGCCACTACGAAGACAGTAATTGCTCCCAGTACGATTGCAAACTTGACTTCGAACGCGCGCCTGTCGTCTGCTCCAATCCGGCGCTTCCGGCGGTGGGTTTCTACCGGGTGTTTGGATGTGCTTTTCTTTCTAGGTTTCATGGGGCTGTTATTCGACGTCTTCCGTTCGACACCTTCCTATAATCCCTTGTACCACGAAGGCTGCGTGGGGTTCTTTGCACTAAAATCACGTCGATGGATGGCGTGATTTATGCTTGCCTATCGGGTTGCGGATGTGACCGGCATGACCTTGTCTACGTAGATGGTTCCGCTCCTGCCGACGCGGTAAGCGATCCGCGCGGATTGCCCGTCGTGCAAATGCTCGGAATCGATGGCTTCCGGAACTTTATACAGACGTCCCTGAAACCGGACCATTGCCCAAGGGGTCAATTCGTATCCGCCTACCTGATCTCCTTTACGTGTAACCAGCATTTCGATTATCGCAATCCCCTGTTGCGTGGCCGCCCCGAGAAGGTCGTTTTGCCGTGACCGCTTGGAGTATCCGCGCAATGCCCCGCCGATTATCCC
>JBGPOG010000233.1:0-6926 GCA_041487935.1 Chthonomonadia bacterium
ATTCGATTGAGCATAGACTCACTAATCCAATGCTGCAGAAGAGGAGGCGGCACATGCGCTCTAGGTGGACGGCTTCAATCGATCCAACGGTTTCGGTCCTCACAACATTCTTGCTTCTTTTCGCGCTACATCCTGCATCGGCGCAAATGGGAGTAACAGTCGTCATCGGCGGCACAAGCTATGATTCACCGGGCGGACCGCCGTACTACACCGGTACAAATTGCACGGCCGGGTATCGGGCGCTAACCGCTGCACCAGGCACCTACCTCACAGATTTGAAATTCTATATCGGTACAGAGCTGATCCCTACCCCGCCGCTCCCAGCTCCACCTCATCAGACTACGAGCGCTTCCGGTATTATCGGATTCGACAGTACCCACTTTGCAGATGGATTCAATCTTACAATCCGCCTTGTCGCAACGAACAATCTGGGCGCTACGGCCTCGTGAACCTCCGCCGCCAAACCGGTGTACAATAAAGGCTACGATTTGGCAAACCTCACGTTGGGTCAGGAAGCGGGCGACGTCGCCACGACTGTAGGGCTAGAATTGAGCACCCAGGCTAAGCACACTGTGCTTCCAACGACTCAGCACGACAAGAGTACAATTCTGACGAACCTTCCAATTTACACAGCATTCTTTATCTTCACCCATGGTTCTCAGGCAACATTCGGAGACTGCTTTGCGACTCCAGCCTCAGGTGCAGAACACTACCTTTCTGCCAACGATGTGGGTGGCGCAGTCGGGCAAAAATCCGCAAACCAGCCTCCTTACAACTTTGTATATTTATACGCATGCGCGGTTTTTGCCAACAATGACATTTCAATGGCGAGCTCCTTTGGAATCAATCCTGGCGTGGTAGACCGCGCCTGTCTGGGTTGGCCGGAACCTATGGCGTATGGCTTCGTAAACAATACGTGGTGCGAAAATGTCTGGACCCGTCTCTGCACTAACGGTGATACGCTCGATCAAGCACGTGCCTTTGCAAATGCAATGGGGCAGTCGTTCGGCGGTGCAGGATGCTGGGTCGCATACTTCGACCATAAGGTCCAGCCTGTCATAGTCGGCGATCTTGCGATGAAAGTGCACGGTGTTTATGGAGGCATCGGCACTCAGTGGTACAAATGATTTGTCCAGCCCTATCCGAACCGAATTTGTGAAGAGGGAGATTGCCATGGTATACAAAAGCATAAGACTGTTCCTATACGCAGGTCTCTTATCGTGTTGTGTTTTTGCTCGGGCGCAAAAACCCCGCATGACAAAGGACCAGGCTCTTCAGCGGGCTATGGACTTTTGCAAGGCGATCGGTGAGCCAATGACACCATCTCCTGAAATCGAATTCTCGCCACCGCCAAACCGCAGGCTTCTCCCAGAGTGTGCACTCCAGCCTGTATGGCGCATCTTCTTCCCTGCTCGTGCGGAGGTGGAAATTTCGGACAGGTCAGGAGTCGTGTGCGCCTATCGAAACCTCGCACTGTTCGACGAGATAAGTAAGGACAACCGCCCGGCTGGGCAGGCGATCCCACAGGCTGATGCCATCAAAATCGTGCTCACAGCCCTGGATGCAACCGGGCAAACAGATGAATTGGGCGAACCCGAAGCGCACGAAGGTAATATCGCCCTTCCTCCAACCGCCGGGGCTCATTCGTGGACGATTTCGTGCCGGCGTAAGTTCCAGGGTGTGCCTTATCACCGAGACCAGATTGGAGTGGAGTTGCATGCCGAAAGTGGAAGAATCAAATTACTGCTATTGGCCTATATGCAGCAGGCTCCAAATATTGTCTCGTTAAGAACGTCGCTGGTTGTGACCAAGGAACAAGCAATAACCGCTGCGCGTGCGCACCTTTCCGGTCGCGGAATACCAGCAACGGGAGAGTTGCTCAGAAGCGGCCTGGCGCTCGTACAACCGAATACATTCTGGACCGACGGGCGCGCCGGGAACTTTGTGCTTGGTCCCTCGATACCCGCTTGGACGCTCTTCTTGAAAACCGGTGAGAACAGCGCGCATTACGTCTGGGTTGATGCGAAAACCGGCCTCATAATCGGTGGTGAGCGATGGGGAGCGCTATTGTCGGCTGCTCCTCCCAAGAGCAAAACCCCGTCCAAGCTCCGGAAGTGATCGGATACATCAGAGTGTAACATTACCGCTTAGGGCGCCGGATGCTTCTAGTGGCTGTGGATCCCGCACTCGATTTTTGCGAGACCGGCCCAGCGGCCGTCACGGTCTTCCGCATCTTGGCCGACGGCGTGGGTACACGGCCAGCAGCCGATGCTGGGAAAGCCCCGATCGTGCAGCGGGTTATAGGGCACATCGTTGTCCAAAGCGTAGCTCCAGACATCCTTCTTGGTCCAGTTGGCGAGCGGGCTGATTTTAACTAAGTCAAACTTCGGGTCCCACTGTACAATCTGGGTGCGTGAACGGTCCGGGGTTTGTTCTCTGCGGATGGCGCTGACCCAGGCCGAATAGCCCTCTAGAGCGCGCTTCAAAGGCACGATCTTGCGGATCCGGCAGCATTCGTCGGGCATTCGGTTGTAGATCGGCCCGCCGAACCTCGCTTCCATCTCCCCGACGGTTTCATCCGGGAAAATGTGCTCGACTTCTATCCCATATTTCTCGCGAATCCGCTCCCGCACTTGCAGTGTCTCAGGAAACTGGTATCCTGTTTCCAGGTTGATCACCCGGATTGCGGGGTCGATCTCAGCTAACATCGCAATGAGCGCGCAGCCTTCGACTCCAAAGGCAGTGGCCATGGTCAGGCCTCGGCCATAGGCATCGACCGCCCATCGAAGGATTTCCTGCGGAGTTGCATTTTCCAGGTCCGAGCTAATCTTGGAGAGATCGATTTTGTTCACGGTTGAAACCAGAATTGAGCGCCTTGAATAAAGTTGACTAAACTGATTAGATTATAGTACAATCGCGCCGTAATTGTCAATTGGGAGCGCCTCTTTTTGAAATACGATCGGCACAAAGGATTTATTCTCTGGTTCACGGGAATGTCGGGGGCTGGAAAGTCAACCTTGTCGGCGCGACTGGCGGCCTCGTTCAGGGAATGGGGCTACCGCGTAGAGCTTCTGGATGGTGATGAAGTCCGCACAAACCTATCGAAGGGGCTTGGGTTTTCGAAAGAAGACCGGGATACCAATATCCGGCGCATCGGGTACGTCGCGAGGCTGCTTGCCCGCAACGGCGTAATTGCGATTACCGCCGCGATATCGCCGTATCGCGAAGTTCGCGATGAAGTCCGGTCGCTTGCCGAAGATAATAATGTGCCGTTTATCGAAGTTTACGCCAATGCGTCGGTGGAGGCTCTGGTCGATCGGGACGTCAAAGGTCTGTACAAGAAAGCGCTTGCCGGAGAAGTCGCACAGTTTACCGGAATTACGGATCCGTACGAGCCGCCTCTCCGCGCCGAGGTGGAACTCCGCACCGATCGTGAATCGATAAAGGAATCCGACTCACGCATCCTGAACTACCTCGTTGAGCAGTGCCTCGTCGAGCCTTCGGACCGCTGATCTCCTATCCTGCCGCTCCGAAGTCCGGGGCCGCACTGCAATCTCATTTTGTCTCGACCCATCGAAATGCAGACGATCGATCTTCATGCCCATACCACGGCATCGGACGGCTCGCTGACTCCGACACAGCTCATGGTGCTGTCTGCGGAGGAAGGCTTGACAGCAATCGCCGTCACCGATCACGACACGATCGATGGCCTTTCGGAAGCAACCGGGGCCGCGGCTGCGCTCAATATCGAGCTCGTGCCGGGAATCGAGCTCGGTCTGGATTATCCACATGGCCGGTTTCATCTCCTTGGACTACTAATCGACCCGCAATGCGAAGTTTTGGCCGGCCGGCTCGTGCGGCTGAAAGAGAATCGCCGGCAACGAAACGCCCGCATGCTCGCAAAGATGCAGGAACTGGGATTGCCGATTACCCTGGAAGACGTTCAAAGAGCTTCCGGGGGCGGGCAGCTCGGCCGGCCGCACATTGCCCTGGCGATGGTTGGTAAAGGAATCGTGTCTTCCGTGGCGGAGGCGTTCGCGCTCTACCTTGCGGACGGCAAACCCGCGCACGTTCCGAAAGATAAGATCCCGCCTCAGGAAGGGATCGACCTGATCCACGCCGCCGGCGGCCTGGCTATCATGGCGCATCCGAACTCACTGAAACTTAACCACCATGACCTCTCTTCCGATCTGCAAGAGTTACGCGCAATCGGGCTGGATGGCATCGAATGTTACTACAGCCAGCATTCGCCTGCACGAACTGCTGAATTGTTGCAAATTGCAGCGGCGGTAGGTCTGCTTGTCAGCGGCGGCTCGGATTTTCACGGCGACCCAAAACCTGACATTCGGATCGGCCAGGTCGATGATGGGCGTCCCGCCCCGAATGCCCTGCTTTACGCGCTTAAGGAAGCCAAAGCAGTTGTTCGCGCGGAGAGGAAACGATGATTAAGGCGGCAATTGTCGACCATCACCTCAATAATTACCACGCCGGCAAGTTTCTAGATCTCCTTAGAGGACCGCTTGCCTGTGAAGGCGTCGAGATAACCACAGCCTGGGAGTCCCATCCGACCGGCGACGATTGGTGCGCCAAGAATGGCGTTCCGCGGGCAACATCTATTGACGACGCGGTTGGAGATTCCGATGCGGTGTTGCTCTTGGCCCCGGACAATATCGAAGACCACCTCGCCCTTGCAAACATCGTCCTTCCGTTTGGGAAGCCCACGCTGATCGACAAATTTCTTGCACCGACGGTAGCGGAGGCTGAGTCGATTGTAAGGCTGGCCCAACTGCACCACGCCCCGATCGTTTCTGCTTCTTCACTTCGATACGCCGTCGAGCTCGAGGCGAAAATGCCTGAGATATCCGAACGGCAGGTTAATGAGGTGTTTGTTCGAGGGATGGGAATGTGGAACGGCTACGGAATCCACAGCCTGTCGCTGGCGATCCGGATCATGGGGCACAAGGTGAAACGAGTGATCGACACGGGCACACCGACCGCACGGACCGTAACACTGGATTTCGGAGAGGAGCGCCGGGCTGTTTTAGACGTCAGAGCCTCCAGTAACGAGTGGAACGAATCCGGCTGGATGTTTGCGGCGAAAGTGGGCGAACGGTATGTCAGCTCGGCAGTGAAGGATTACGACGGATTCTATGCGAATTTGATAAGGCGGACGTGCAGATTCTTCAAGACGAAGGATCCCGGAATCGAACCGGAAGAACTGTTGGCGATCGTGGCGATATTGGAAGCGGCAAACGTGTCTTTGAATACCAATGGAGAGTGGATTTCGTTATAGAAACGACGAAAAAATCACCTGCAACCTTTTGTTGCAACATGCCATCCAATGTTATAGGATACTTAACCCGGATTATTCACGAACGTGACTTTGACGTCATTCCGAACATTTTACCGCGCCTAACGCGGCGTTGAGTGGAAGAAACTGTCACAGCCCCCGTCATCCCGTAGGGATCTGTTTTTGAATTTGCAAGTTGACATTCGTGCACTAAACGGTGAAGTTTCTTAGGAGCCGTCGTCCCGAGGAATCCGGCGGCTCCCGATTAGTGGGATGTAGGGCCGGATTCCTCACTCTCGTTCGGAATGACGTCAAAAGCGCCATGTGCCTCAATCAGTCTGTTCGTGAATAATGCGGGTTAGACTTGAACGGGACCGCGCGGCGATGTTTGCCGCTGAAATTCCGGTATGATAATCATAAGGCTGACTGTTCGCGCCGGGTAACTCGCCCGCCGGAAAATGTGCCGGCGTAATGGGAAGGACGTTTGTATTACCGTGGACGTTAATGTAAATTGCGATAACATTTGGGATCTGCTCTCGGTTTATGCCGATGGCGAGGCCACGACGGCCGAATCGGACCGTGTCGAAAGCCATATTGCGGAGTGCGCCGATTGCGCGCGCGACCTGGAATTCATGCGCCGGGCGGCGTTTTCGCTCGGCGAGACGCCGGAAGCGATGCCGCCGGGCTATCTTCGCCAGGCGATTCTCGATGCGACGGTTAACAAACCTCGCTGGAGTGAGAGAGCCGGCATCGCCATCAGACGCGCGTTGGGCGGACAGCGCACCTGGCAGATCGGTCTGGCAGGCGCCGGCGCATTGGCGGCGCTTCTGTTGTTCTATCCCAGGCAACCCGAGTCCCCCTTCTCCAGGCTGACGGCCGATAACAAGGTCGCCTTCAATTCGGGCCCGGCGTTTCGGAAGAACGAATCGGCAAAGACCGCCGAGCCAAAAGTTAGTCCAAAGACTAACGAGAACAGACCGGCTGTCGTCGCTCCCGTCGATCCCGGCTTCGATGAAGACGCCCTTGTCACCGAACCGGTCAAGTCAAACCGCCTGGTTGTTGCGCACAATCCCGGGCATGTTTTCACCCCCGTATTCAAGCCCAGGATATTTGCGACGCATACGCTCGGGGCCAAGAAAGAACCGTCCGGCGGACCTCAACTGAATCCTGACGCGCTGGAAATGCCGGCGGACATGGAAGAGATGATGGGAATGCCGAAGACGATGGATGTCGCGAAGAGCACGATTGTGGATCCGCCCAAAGACGGCGAAGCGGGACCTGCCGATCCGAGCCTGAAGCCAGTTGCGACGGTGAAGATCATTCTAGCCTCATCCAGCCAGAACCTGGATCCCGGCGTTGTTGCCTCATTGGCCGGTCTCCGCAAGGATCTTGCCAAGCAGCGAAGCTCGATTCTGGGCTCGACGGCTATCCGGGCAAGCCAGCGGGGCCAGTTGACGATCGGGCTAATTCGCACCAGCTTCTGAAGCTTCGCAGGGTAGACGCGAAACGCGAGGGCGAGACTCTCTGCCGGGCCGATGGAATGAGGCCTCAGCGGAAGGCTCGCCCTTTCTTCTTGTGGAAGGTATTTGACGTGCTGGCTATCTGCCGCTGGCTGGGGAGGGCGAGGCTCCTGCCG
>JBGPOG010000234.1:0-6923 GCA_041487935.1 Chthonomonadia bacterium
AGCTCCGGCGAAATGACCGGGATACAATCCAGGATCATCCACGACGGATGTGCCCGAGACTGCAAGAACGCTTCGGCGACTTCCAAACGCTTGATCGACCGGGCGCGCTTTGGGCCTTGAGTAGTTTGTACTTCATTGCGAAGATCGACCGCCAGCGTGTCGAGATCTACTTCGAGGAGCAGTTCTTTGACCGCCGCGCCACCAAGTCCGGCACGAACGATACCTTCAAAACCAATACCGATGCGGCGCGTCAGGACCTCGATCAGCCGCTCGAGCGCCCGGTACTGGTCTTCGGTAATGAGCTGCCGCTTTTCGATTTTCTCGAGGAGGGTAAGAGACTGTTGAAGCTCTTCGATGCGCTCCTGAGCGTCCTTCTCCTCTTGCTTGATTCGCTCGAGCAGATATTTCTGCTTATCCGCAACCGCATCTTCGTCCCAGTACTCCGGGGTGCCGTCGTCTTCAATTTCCTCGCCCTCGACCGCGTCGGCGGCTTGCGGAGGCGGGGGCGTCGAGTGTTCGGCGACCTCCCTGCGGAACTCGCGATTCAACCGATCGGCGATTCCCCCGCGGTCTTCCGTGATCTGCTCCATCTCATGCTGGACGGCCTCGCGAATCTCTTCCAAGTCTTCGTTGATGCGCGCCCGATCGACGTAAGTCACAATATAGCTGGCGAAATAGAGCACCTTCTCCAGCGGTCGCGGAGAGATATCGAGAATCAACGAAAGCGGGCTGGGAACTCCCTTGAGATACCAGATGTGGCAAACCGGAGCCGCAAGCTCGATGTGGCCCATCCGCTCGCGGCGCACTTTGCTGCGGGTGACTTCCACGCCGCACCGGTCGCAGATGATCCCCTTGAACTTAACCTTTTTGTAGCGCCCGCAGTGGCACTCCCAGTCCTTGACCGGGCCGAAGATGCGCTCGCAAAACAGACCGTCGCGTTCAGGTTTGAAGGTACGGTAATTGATGGTCTCCGGCTTCTTGACTTCGCCGAAAGACCAGTTGCGAACTTCATCCGGGGAGGCAATCCCTATACGGATCTTAGAGAACGTACTGGCGTCCGCCATTGTGTCTCCTCCGAGGTAAATCCGACTCATCGAGCCGGGGCGTGGGTCCCAATTCACGGGACCGAATATTCTAAACCGGGCGAGTAAACTCGCCATTTCCCTACGTCATACGCTAGAAAAGGGGACAAGCCGGTCGAGGCTTGCCCCCCAAGCCTTTTTGCGTGCTAGAACTCGTCCGAAGTCTCCAACAATCGCCGCCGTCGTCGCGCCGCGGCTTTCATCGGGTCTTCGTTCGGGTCGATATCGTCGTCGCGGTCCTTCAGGTCGATCTCGCGATCGTTCTCGTCTTCGACAGCGACTTTGAGTCCCAGAGACTGCAGTTCGTTGACGAGAATCTTGAACGATTCCGGCACTCCGGGCTCCAGCATACTGTCGCCCTTGACAATCGATTCGTAGGTCTTTACTCGTCCAAGAACGTCGTCCGACTTGATGGTCAGAATCTCCTGAAGAGTATAGGCTGCACCGTAGGCTTCAAGCGCCCACACTTCCATCTCGCCGAAGCGCTGTCCGCCGAACTGCGCCTTGCCTCCGAGCGGCTGCTGGGTGACAAGTGAGTAAGGTCCGGTCGATCGGGCATGGATTTTATCATCAACAAGGTGGGCCAATTTCAACATGTAGATATAACCGATGGTCACCTGGTGATCGAACGTGTCACCGGTTAGTCCGTTCCGCACCCAGCACTTGCCCGTCTTTGGATCGATTCCCGATCTGCGCCAGGCATTCTCACAAATCAGGTCGATCAGCGCCGTATAGTCATAGTTCTTGTCAACCGGAAGTTTGTCGTCGTTCCAGTCGATCGGCTCCGGGTCAGCGGATTCCTCGATGCCGTCCAAGTTCGCGGAATCCTGCGAAAGCGTGTTGAAAGTCTCCAGCTCTTCCTGAACGGCTGACGTGACCGGCGGGCCCGATATGCTGCGGGCAACGTATTCCAGTCTCCCGCCCCCATAGGATTTGAGCTCACCTACGACGCGGTCGATCATCCTTTTCTCGAGCTCGGCGATGCGGATTTCACGCTCGTCCATGTTCGAAGCAGCCGGCAGCTCCTGTTCCTCTTCGGCAATGTCGTCGAAGTCGATGCCCATCTGCAGCTCGGTGTTGAGATAATTGGCCAGCGTCCGCCGCCGCATGTGCATGGCAAGACGATCTAACTCGCCAAGGATGTCCTTTTCCGTCGAACCCTCGAATGCCGGATTCACGAACGAACAATTGAGACGCTTTCCTACCAGTCCAAGGTGCGTCTCCAAAATCTGGCCGATGTTCATACGGGACGGTACGCCGAGCGGGTTCAGCACGATGTCGACTGGAGTTCCGTCGGGAAGGAACGGCATATCTTCTTCCGGAAGAATCTTCGAAATGACGCCCTTGTTGCCATGGCGGCCCGCCATCTTATCGCCTTCCATTACCTTGCGCTTCTGGGCGATATATACGCGAACAAGCTGGTTCACGCCGGCATTCAACTCATCGGATGGCAGCCGGACCATGTCACCATCGCAGCGCTCGCAGATGATCCGGTCCGGCCGCTTGCTGAAGTTGTAAACGGTCTTGCACCGGACGCACTGGTACTTGAACCGGCTGAAGACCTTGACGTCGACGACCTTGCCCTTTTCTCCGTGCGGCACTCGCAGGGAAACGTCTCGGGTCTCTTCCGCCTTCTTACCGAAGATCGCGATGATCAAGCGTTCTTCAGCCGTTAACTCGCCCTGGCCCTTCGGCGCGACCTCTCCGACGAGGATGTCCTCCGGCCTTACCTCCGCGCCGATCCTGATGATGCCGTTTTCGTCGAGGTCCTTAAGCTGGTCCTCGCCGACGTTCGGAATATCGCGCGTGATCTCTTCCGGACCCAATTTAGTATCGCGCGCTTCCTTCTCGAACTTCTCGATATGGATGGACGTAAAGATGTCGTCCTTTACGAGCCGTTCCGAGAGCAGGACGGCGTCCTCGTAGTTGAATCCGCCCCACGGCATAAATGCCACCAGCACGTTCTGCCCGAGCGCCAGCTCGCCATCGTCCGTGCAAGGTCCGTCCGCCAACACCTGGCCCCGGCGTACGCGCTGGCCCTTGTTGACGATAGGTCTCTGCGTAATGCAGGTCGCCTGGTTGGATCGGAGCATATTCAGCAGACGATAAGTATCGCGGCCGCCGTTTTCGGTCTCCACCACGATCTGTTCGGATGTTACTCTGGAAATGGTCCCCGGCCGGCGGGCGATCACAACCGCCCCAGAGTCTTTGGCGGCGCGTCGCTCCACGCCGGTTTTGACTAATGGCGCGTCCGGTCGAAGCGTCGGAACTGCCTGACGCTGCATGTTGGCGCCCATCAAAGCGCGGTTTGCATCGTCGTTTTCGAGGAACGGAATCATCGCCGTTGCAACCGAAACAATCTGCATCGGCGACACGTCCATCAACTCGACCTGGTCGGGACGGACGGTCGGATAAGAGTCCTCGTAACGAACCTGGATGGCCGGGTTCGTAAAATGGCCGTCAGACGACAGAGGCTCGTTTCCCGGCGCGATGTGGAATTTGTGGTCCTCATCGGCCGTCATATAGATGATATCTTTGGAAACATGGCCCTTTTTGACCTTGCGGTAAGGCGTTTCCAGGAAACCGTATGGATCGACCCGCGCGTGGACGGCCATCGAGCCGATCAGGCCGATATTCGGGCCCTCAGGCGTTTCAATGGGACAGATGCGACCATAGTGGCTATGGTGTACGTCTCGCACTTCGAGCTTCGCGCTCTGGCGAGAAAGTCCGCCCGGCCCAAGGGCCGAGAGCCGCCGCTTGCTGGTCAGCTCGGAGAGCGGATTCGTCTGGTCCATGAACTGGCTCAACTGGCTGGACCCGAAGAAGCTCTTGATCGACGCAGAGATCGGTTTGACCGAAAGAATGACCTGCGGGATGATATTGTCGCTGTCCAGCGAGGTCATTCGCTCTTTGGCGACCTTTTCCATCCGCAGGAAGCCCATGCGAAGCTGCGAGTACAGGAGCTCGCCAACCGAACGGACGCGCTTGTTCTCCAGGTGGTCGATGTCGTCCGTCGTACCGGTGCCTTCGCCCAGATTGATCGTGTAGCGCAGAATGCTGATCAAATCCTCGCGGGTCATCGTCCGCGCCGCGAGTGGCAGATCCGGGCCCAGCTTCTTATTAAGCTTGTAACGGCCCACTTTGGCCAGGTCGTATCGACGGGAATCGAAGAAGATCGATTGCAGCAAGTTTCGCGCCGATTCGGGCGTCGCCGGATCGCCCGGCCGGATCTTGCGATAGATGCTCAAAAGCGCTTCCGGGGAGCTGTGGGCATCGTCCTGCTCGAGGGTCGCTTCTACGAATTTGTGGCAAACGAATACCTCGACCGACGCTAGTCCCAATTTTAGGATTGCCGTCGCCGTGGTCTTGTCGATCTTTTGGAATGCGCGGGCGATTACCTTCTCGCCCTTGGCATCCAGGAAGTCTTCAGTCAAGCGCTTGCCGAGCAGGTCCTCGATAGCCGGACTCTCAAGGGTGGCCCTGGTGCTGAAGAGTTTTACGATATCGGCCGTACTATCGCAAGGATTCTGCAGCTTGACGACGTGATCCGCTCCGAGCTTCTCGACCATCTCATCCACCGACACGTACTTTTCGCCGGCGCTCGCGCGAGCGCTCCAAGCCTCTTCCTTCTCGCGTTCCGCGCGTGTGGCGACAATACGGGCGCCGGCTTCGAACAGAATCTCGCCGGTCTTCTTTTCGACGATATTCTCCACCAACGTCATCGGCAGGAGATAATCCGGCACCGACTCCAGGGTGCCGTCGCTCGCCTCTACGTTCTTAAAGACCCAAAGTTTGGCCTGAACCGCACTCAGTTTCATCTCCGCCGCCATGCACGCGGGAGGAAACGCATTCAGTGCGCGCAGGAGGGTGGTAAGGGGGAACTTGCGAGTCTGGCCGATACGCACTGTCACGACGTCGCTCGCGTCCGTCTCGACATCGACCCACGCGCCTTCGCTCGGAATGATGGTCGCGTAAAAGAGGACCCGGCCGGAAAAGTCCAGGTTGTCTTTGAAGTAGACACCCGGAGATCTGGCGAGCTGGCTCACTACCACGCGCTCCGCGCCGTTGATGACGAAGGTTCCCTTGTTGGTCATTAAAGGAAGATCTCCGAGGTAGACCTCGCTCTCGATCATTTCCTTGTTCGACTGCTCGAGCTGAACCCTCGCCTTGATCGGAGACTCGAACGTCATGTCCCGGTCGCGGCAATCGTCGACCGAGTATTTGGGTTCACCCAGCGTAAAGTCCGTCAGGGAGATGGACGTGTTACCCGTGAAATCGTAAATCGGAGAGAAACTGTCGAATAGTTCTTTAAGGCCTTCTTCAAGAAACCACCGGTAAGAATCTAGCTGTAATTCAACGAGGTTGGGGATATCAACAACGTGGGAAGTTTTCTTCGACGCGTGTTGGATTTCCTTCAATGATGAACCCTCCTATCCTACGCACGAAGATACAGTATAGCACAGCGACCTGAGCTGGTCAATCGGTTTGACGCTGTTTTTCGGTAAAAGTTGCGCGGAGTTACAAATACGTGGAGGAGATTCGTTTTGTTCCGCGAATCAACCAAGTTCTTGAGCAGGAATCCCGGTAGTGGGCAAGGTATTAAAGATCGGAGTGCGCGCAATCACTCCGAACAATCTCTGGAATGATCCAGGAGGAAGAAACAATGAGGAAGCTCGTTGGGCTCATGTCGGCCGCACTGCTAATGGCCGGCGCCGCGTCGTTCTCACAAGAGACGAAAGCGCGGGTCTATACGCTCGGTGTGACGGGAGCCGTCTGAGGCGGATGTGCTGGCCAGTTGGCCGGCGCGCTTAAGTCTGTCGACGGCTGCAAGGTCGTTACCGCCCCGATGAAGGGTACCGGTGATAACGGAATGACAATGGCCATTGTCGAGCTGAGCGGCAAAGCCACGCTCGGCAAGGTGTGTACCGCGCTGGAAGGCGCCAAAACGCCTCACGCCGAGAAAGTTGCCCCCGGTGTTGTCGGGGCAGTGCCCTTGAAGCTCAAAGCGGGAACGACCGGGGAGCAATTCGTCGATGCGCTGCGCAAAGCCGGATTGATAGACGAATAACGCCGCAAAGGCGTTCGAATCTCACTTCGGCCCGAGATATCAGACTGCGATCGCGCTGGTATCCCGGGCCGAAGTAGCTGTTGCACAGATACGAACGAGTAGGGATGAAGCATACGCACGATCGCTATTCGTCCGAAGCAAACGGTTGTGCGCGAATCCTTACATCCCTACGCACTCTCCTTCTCCGCATCCGAACTCCATAATTAGGCCCTTCGGCGTCCGTGAACGGAGGATCGTCGGCTTTACCTTAAGAGAACTGAATCCGGACGCCCATCGAAGACGCGACGCCGGTCAATTCGGGATACCAAGTTCAATGCGAGGACCACAGTGGCGAAATTCCAGCCGGCGATGGCCGGCTTAGCCATGTGTAGGCGCGAGCCCTCTGGCCCGTATGGGTTTACTCGCCGACTTACCCCATAACAAGTCCGGCTCTTGTGACAAACTGAGTTGCCCCCTGGCCTGTTTGAAGGAATTCCACGGATTTCGCGTTACTAAGAGATGCCGGTCGCCCGAGTAGGCTAGGCGCGCGACGATAACTCTGAACGGGTTGGTTTCCGGATGACCCGGGCAATTCCATCTTGGTCTGAGAGGCGCGATTGACGGCTCCTCCGGTTGGTGCGTTCGATAACGAAATAGATCTCTTGAGTGCCGTTGCTAGGGGACATCCCGCAGCAATAGCAGCGCTCTACCGCGCGCATGCCGACGCGGTGTTCCGTTTCGTCTACCGGCGTGTCGAAGACCGGTACGAAGACGCCGAAGAGATCACGCAGGAT
>JBGPOG010000235.1:0-6919 GCA_041487935.1 Chthonomonadia bacterium
CATTCGTATGATGGGCCAGCTTCCGGAGGGAATTCGGCTCATTGTACAAGGCATAGGCCGCTTCGAAATCCTGGAAGCGATTCAAACTACTCCATATCTGCGAGTCAAAATCCGACCGATACCGGAGCCGGGTATCCGCCCCGAGGAAGAGTTGGAGATAGAGGCGCTCAAGCGAAGCATTGGCCAGTTGTTTCAAAAGGCGGTCTCTTTGTCGCCGGACCTGCCGGATGAGATGCAGAATTTCGCCAACAATGTCAACGATCCTCGGATTTTGACGGACCTCATTGCGGCCCAAATGCCTCGGATTACTCCTGAAGAGCGGCAGCGCATTTTGGAGACGGTGCCGATCAAAGAGCGCATGCAGGGATTGGTAGGCCTCCTGGCGCGCGAAGTGCAAGTGCTCGAGCTGAGCAGCAAAGTTCAGACGGAGGTCAGCACCGAGCTTGGCAAATCCCAGCGCGAGTACTATCTGCGCGAACAGATGAAGGCGATCCAGAAGGAACTGGGCGAAGGAGACGAGCGCACCCAGGAGATCGACGAGCTCCGAGAGAAGATCGGATCGGCCGGAATGCCGGAAGAAGCGCTCAAGGAGGCCAACCGAGAGCTGGACCGTCTCCAGCGCATGCCTGCGGCGGCGCCGGAATATACGGTCGCCCGAACCTATATCGATTGGCTCGTGGCGCTGCCGTGGCAAGAGAGCACGGAAGATAACCTGGACATCCCGCTCGTCAAGAAGATTCTGGACGCGGAGCACTCCGGCCTGGACAAGGTCAAAGACCGAATTCTCGAGTACCTCTCGGTTCGAAAGTTCAAACGCGACGGCAAGCTGAGGCAGCCGATTCTCTGCTTCGTCGGGCCGCCGGGAGTGGGCAAAACGTCGTTGGCGACCTCGATTGCACATGCACTTGGCCGCAAGTTCGTCCGGATGTCCCTCGGAGGCGTCCGCGACGAAGCCGAGATTCGCGGTCATCGGCGCACCTATATCGGGGCGCTCCCGGGACAGATCATCCAGGGAATGAGACGGGCAGAATCGCGCAACCCGCTATATGTTCTGGATGAAATCGACAAAGTGACTGCGGATTTTCGCGGCGATCCGTCGAGCGCTCTCCTCGAGGTTTTGGACCCCGAGCAGAACAGCACGTTTCGCGACCACTATCTCGACACGCCGTTCGACCTTTCGCACGTGCTCTTCATTACGACGGCCAACACCGTCGATACGATCCTGCCGCCGCTCCGCGACCGTATGGAGATCATCGAGCTGGGAGGTTACACGGAAGAAGAAAAAGTTGCCATCGCGCGCCGGCACCTGATTCCGAAGCAGATAAACGAGCACGGCATTAAGGGCAGGATCCGTTTTCAGCCAAAATCGATCGGCTACTTGATCCGGAACTACACCCGTGAAGCCGGGGTTCGGAATCTCGAGCGCGAGATTGCCACGGTCTGCCGAAAAGCTACTCGCGAGTTCGCGGAATCCAAACGAGACACGATCGTGATTTCACCGGCCGTCATTCGTGAGTTCCTTGGTGCGCCGAGAGTCGAGCGCGAAGAAGCGGAGAATCGTGTCAAGACGCCGGGAGTTGTGACCGGGTTGGTATGGACTCCGGTGGGCGGCGACATCATTTTCATCGAAGCCACCGCAATGCCGAGCCCGCCGAATAGGCCATCGAATCTCGTCATAACAGGTCAGCTTGGCGACGTAATGAAGGAGTCGGCGCAAGCAGCTCTCTCGTACGTTCGGGCCCATGCTCGCGAGATCGGGGCGCCGAACAGTTTTTACGACGAGCACGACATCCACATCCACGTCCCCGCGGGCGCCATACCGAAGGACGGTCCCTCTGCCGGGATTACAATGACGACGGCGCTGGCCTCGTTATTCTCGGGCCGGCCTGTCAAGCCGCGCCTCGCCATGACCGGCGAGGTAACCTTGAGCGGAAAGGTGCTGCCGATCGGCGGCGTCAAAGAGAAAGTGCTTGCCGCGCGGCGTGCCGGCATCGAGAGTATCATCCTGCCGGAGAGAAATCGAAAGGATTTCCTCGAGGACATTCCGGAGGAGGTCCGCAAGGAAGTCAGGTTCGACTTCGTCGACGACGTAAGGCGGGTGCTTCAGCTTGCCCTGGAACCCAAAAAGCGGTCGGACAGTCGATCGGATGGCCGCAACGGCCATTCCGGCTCAGCCAGGCGCGCGGCCGTTCGCCAGCGGGTTGGAACGAATGTCTGAATCGAACGAGCTTGAGGTCAAAGAAGCCGCGGCAAAGTACGAGGTTCTAGACGAGCGCGAACCCGATGAGGTTGAGAATCTAATCGACCGCGCCTGGGAGGATCTCGGAATCAAGCTGGAGATGATCGCAGGCGGCGATGATCTCGATACCCGCGTCGACCTATTGAGAATTGCAGCGGGCGATTCAACGCGTTATCCTCTCCCGGACGTCGAACAGATATTGGAAACGATCCGAGTGATAGCCCAGGCCCGCGATGAGCTGGGTATCCGGCTTGAGACGGCTAACGGACTGAGCATCTGGGAAGCGCAGCCTCGGATTCGGCACCAGACGGCAGTGAACCGAATACGTGCGAATGTCGTTCGATTGAAGAGCGATGACACCCGATGTGAATGTTTCGTAATCAATGAGGTTCTCATTCGGTTTCCAAATGGGTCGTTGAAAACTCCGGATATTTCGATCTTTTGCCGCAAGCCTGAAGAAGAAGACAGGACGATTACGGTGACGCCGGATGCCATAGTCGAGGTTATCAGTCCAAGGTATGAAGCAAAGGATCTCGTGATCGGCCCACCGTTCTATATCTCTCAAGGTGTGCGGGACGTTATCGTTTTCGACCCAACATCGCTCAAGATCAGCCACTTCCGCAAGGATGTCACGCGCGAATACCTGTCCCCGACAACCATATCGCTGGAGTGCGGCTGCATCTGCTCGATCTAGCGTTGTCTATGCGCTTACTCCGCTCACGGCCATATCGCTTGACAACGAACTTGACGGTGCGCTAAACTACGCCTGCTGGTGAATTTAACAGGCGGCGCCGCCCTCCGCTATGTCATCCCAAATGCTTGCACATCGCAATTGGCTCATCCCCTCGTTTGTGCGTGTGCGTTAGCGTGCGCCTGAGCTTTTGTCGATGGCGGTAATATTCTCGGGCGGCACGCGCGTACTCAGTCTGGAGGTTGTTTTAATGTTTGAGCGTCCACTCGCGTTTCTATCTGTCGCAGTCTGCATATCCGCCGCAGGTATCGCTGTGTGCCAGGCCCAAAAGACTGGTCCGGCAAACTCGCCTCCAAAGGGCGGGCAGAAGTACGCACCTCCCCGAAATCCGCTTTCCGATGCCCTGGCCGCAAAGCGCGATCCAACCGAACTAATAAATCCCGTGTTGCTTCCGGACTTTCGAGATCAACAGGACCCCAAGCTTCAGCGAGAACCAAAGCAGCAGAAGGGCGACCTGCAGGCTTTTGGATACAACTACTTCGATGCCCCTAGGCAAATCATAGATGCTCGCCGCGTCTACTTGCGCCGGTATTTTACGGGAGGTTCGCCGGAAGGGGAACGAGAGGGTGGAAAGCCGGGAAGGCTTGGGCAGACAGCCAGGAAGCAAGATCTGAATGACATCAAACCTCGACAGAAGGGCGGTTATATCCCAACGCAGGAAGAGCTCGACGCGATCGACAAGCTGACGGCGCCCCAGAAACTCGATTTGCTCATCCGTCAACGGGAACACCGGCTGACCGATTCCGAAAAGAGAATGTATCGAAGCTTCCTGTACCCGAATGGAGACATGTCTCTCGAGGATGCCCAGGACCCTTCAAGAACGCTCTCTGACGCACAAAGGGTTGACCTGCTCATCCGACAGCGGGACAATAAGCTCACCGATGCGGAGAAGTCCATCTACTCCAAATTCCTCTACCCCGAAAGTCGCAAGCTCACCGCGGAGGAATCCGTGGCTGTGAGCAGCCTTTCGGACTCTCAAAGAATCGATCTTCTAACAAGGCTGCGCCAGAACAAGGTAACGGAAGACGAGAAACGCAAATATCGCTCGTTCCTTTATCCAACAGAGCTTGACCGTAGCGCTGCGGGTCGCTCGGATGAATCCGCTACCCTAACGGACGCACAAAAGCTCGATCTCCTATTGAAGCAGCAGCAGGGCAATCTGACGGAAAGCGATAAAGCGAAATACCACTCCTTTCTATTCCCCGAAGGCGCCATGCAGAAGCCGACCGACCAGAATGTGGCTCCCGCGGAAGAGCAAACCGTTCGAAACACCCAACAACCCGAAGCGATCAACGCTTTTGCCCTCATAGCCGATCCTCTCACACAGATCTACCAGAACATCACAGCAACCGCTCCGGTGAATTATCAACTTGGTTACGGCGATACAATCGTCGTTCGCGTTTGGAGTCCTACTCTCGAGCTCAAGGAGTTTCCGGTCAGAGTAGACGAGCGGGGCGGAATTACCTTGCCGGTGTTAGGCCGGTTCGTAATCCGAGGTATGGCGACGGCCCAGGCTGAAAACGCAATGCGCGCGCAGGTTCGGCGCATCTATCGCGACGCGGACCTTTCTATCACAACGAGCGCCCTCCGCACGATGTCTGTCACGCTTTCGGGTGAGGTCTATGCAGGAGGCACCTACCAGGTGCCGGCAGTCGCAACCGCCCTGAACATGGTCTATTCAAGCGGGGGGCCAACCGAAGACGGAAGCTTGCGCAAAATCGAAGTTAGGCGGCGTGGCAAGCTCGTAGGGTCCATCGATTTCTATCAGTTCTTGATAACCGGCGATACCAATGGCGATATAGATCTCCAACCGGGCGATTTGATCTTTGTACCGGGCCGTCAAAACCGGGTGGCTGTGCTTGGCGAAGTACTACATCCGGCTTATTACGAGCTGCTCCCATCGGAATCCTTGAAGGACGCCCTCAAGTATGCGGGTGGCATCAAGGCGTCAGGGGTTAACCAGAGGGTACAGATCACCACGGTTCAGCCGGGCGCCGCCCGAATCTTGAAAGACGTTGACGCGCGAGACGACCGTCAGGCTTCCTCGACAAAGGTTTACGATGGGGACACGATCGAAGCCTTTTCCCTTCGAACAACGGTGATGAACAAGGTCACCATCGAGGGCGCCGTCGACCAGCCGGCCGAATACGCGCTGAATGACAAGATGACGATCGCCGATCTGATCCAACGGGCGCGCGGATTGACCGAAGACGCATATACGAGCAGGGCCGACGTGTTTCGTTACAATCCGGACAATACTCTGACGCGATTCCAGGTGAACCTTGAAAAGGCCCTGGCTCACGATCCCACCGAAAACGTTCCTCTATCGCGGTGGGACCTGGTCAGAATTTATACCCGCCAGCAGATCTCCTGGACCGGACGCCGTGAAGTCACGGTTAGGGGGGCGGTCAAGAAGCCTGGAATCTACTACCGAAGTGACAATATGAAGGTGAAAGACCTTCTCGTGGATTCCGAGGGGACTTTACCGGAGGCCTACTTGGAGCGGGCCGCCCTCTTGCACCAGCGACCGGACGGCACGTATTCCTACGACTATATCAGCCTCGCGCTGGCCATAAAGGACGATCCCAAGCATAACATCGCGGTACTGGATCGCGACATCCTGGCGGTCTACCGGCACGACGAGGCGGCCTTTACGCCCGAGCACACCGTAACAATTTCGGGAGAGGTCGTTACCCCGTCAACCTATCCGCGCGGTGAAGGCATGAAGCTAAGTGACTTGCTGCGCCTTGCCGGCGGCCTTACCCCTAGAGCAGGCGACAAGATCGCCGTGGCTCATGCACGTACCGGCCAGAACACTGCGCCCACAGCGGTAGCTGTCTCCGGTCCTGCCGCGATACCGACGCCCGACCCGCTGCTCGAGGACGGCGACGTCGTGACGATACAAGGAATCGGCGATTACCATAATAGGCCGTATATCGTAACCGTTTCGGGAGCCGTAAACCGGCCAGGTCCAATCGCTCTGCACGGGAAAATGGTGCGCCTGACAGAGATCATCAAGGAAGCCGGCGGATTGAAGCCTGAAGCCTATCCCCAGGGAATCGAGTTTACTCGGAACACGGACCTGATGGCCTCATCCGGACAAAAAGGGATTGCCGACATCATCAACCAGTTGAACGACCTGATCAATCAGTCGACCTATAAGAGAGAACTTGCAAAATCGGATATCGAGCAGTTGCGCGCCTATGGCTCCGCCGTTCGTGGCGGGCCTCCGATTGGAGCGAGCTTGGGCGCCATCGGCGGGCTTATTGGCGGGTCGGATTCGGGAAGCGTATCGCCTTCTGCCGCTGCATCGTCACGCATCTTTGGACGCGACCTTGTAGCGCAGCCGCGGGTCTTGACCAAATCCGATCTGGAGCCTAACGGCAACGTCGCCGTGAACCTGGCCTCGGCGATGGAAAAGCCCGGATCCGAGGATGACGTTTTGATGATGGACGGCGACCAGGTTTCGATTCCGGAGAGGCCGACCACCGTTCAAGTAATTGGCGCGGTCTATCATCCCCGAGGCGTCCTTTATAGGCCCGGCGAAAAGATCGGCTATTTTATCGACCGAGTCGGAGGCTTTGCGCCCGATGCCGCAAAGGATAAGGTCATCATCATCCGCCTGGGCGGCGGGCTGATCCCACTTAACAAGGCGAAATCATTCGAGCCTGGCGATGTCATACTCGTGCCGACCCGCGTGTTGGCGGATCGGATTTCGAATCGAAGCTCGGAGATCGACAACATCTTCAGGAACATCACGTCTACATCGTTAATCGTACTGCTGGGAACGAAGCTCCTGGGGCTTTGAAGGCAGGCCAATTGAGAGTCATGACGATCGTCGGAGCCAGGCCTCAATTCATGAAGGCGGCTCCTCTAAGCAGAGCGGTTCGCGAGCGTCATACCGAAATACTGGTGCATACCGGGCAGCA
>JBGPOG010000236.1:0-6875 GCA_041487935.1 Chthonomonadia bacterium
ACATCTCCGATGGATTCGGATTAAGGACCGTAGCTCATATGACGGCGAGTTTGAGAACATCGAAGCCGCAATCCACGGACTTACAGAAAAGCCATCGTTAGGTGAATTGCCGATATTCGTTACTGATCCAGCTATACCGGGACTTAATAAGCAAGACAGCAGAGTCTTTAATTGGATGTGTGAAGCCGTGATGAACAAAGCACATTTCTTAATTTCGTTTCCAGCGCCTAGAGAAGATATCAAGCACGAGGGAACCGGCATGATGATGCCGGAAGTGCTGGAAAGTTGCGAGATGCTGCAAAGAAGTGGGTATTTCGATCTCACTATGCAGGTTGGAGGTTTTTATGGGTATGTCACCCCCTACGGATTCGGCGTTTACTGCAGTGGATTCGTGCCTGACTATTCAGGACTCAGATTACGAGTGGCAGCCCTTATCATTAACGAGAACAAAGACGGTCTCGCTCAACTAACAGCGTCTTTGGGTTATCCGGAGGCCGTCATTGAGAACGTTTTAGCGCTGATGGAGCTGGACGGTATGATAACAATCCAACGCAGTTCGGGCGGTACACACGTTTCACAGATTCGTGCGCCACTACGAAGGTACCTTGCGAATGACGGTTCAACAGGTTAACATGTCTATGGGCCACATCTTGGCTTTCGCACTCCTCAACATCCCCTAATCCGACAAATCCGAATTCAGACTACATCAACGCGCTCTCCTACCCGTTGGCTTTGCCCGATAATTTGAGGTACAATAAACCGTACCGAGTTGGTACTGATTACAATTTGCGAAGCACAAAAGCTCTTATTTCACGCCGAAGACGGGATAGTGGAGTAGTAGAGTAGTGGAGTAAATGGAGTAATTGGAGTAGTTAATTACATCATTCCAACGCTCCAACACTCCACTACTCCCCCTACTCCCCTTACTCCCCATCCGAAGGGTCTATTATGAGTTCAACTGACATACTCGAAGAACGCGTACAGCAGGAATACAAGTGGGGGTTCGTCACGGACATCGAGTCCGAGGCCGTTCCCAAAGGACTGAACGAGGAGATCATCCGCACGATCTCGGCCAAAAAGAATGAGCCGGATTGGATGCTGGAATTCCGCCTCAAGTCCTTCCGCAAATGGCTCACCATGCTGCAGGAGGGCGAGCCTGCTTGGCCGAACGTCCACTTCTCTAAGATCGACTATCAGGACATCATCTACTACTCGGCGCCAAAGCCCAAGAAGCAGCTCAGCAGCCTGGACGAGGTCGATCCGGAGCTGCTCGCCACCTTCGAGAAGCTCGGCATCTCGCTGGGCGAGCAGAAGCGCCTCACGGGCGTCGCCGTGGACGCGGTATTCGACTCGGTATCCGTGGCGACCACGTTCAAGGGTAAGCTCGCGGAACTGGGGATCGTCTTCTGCTCGTTCTCAGAGGCGGTGCTCGAGCATCCTGAGCTGGTACGCCAGTACCTTGGCTCGGTTGTGCCCTATTCCGACAATTTCTACGCCACGCTCAACTCGGCGGTTTTCACCGACGGCTCTTTCGTGTATATCCCGAAAGGCGTCCGCTGCCCGATGGAGCTCAGCACCTATTTCCGCATCAATGCGGAGAACACCGGCCAGTTCGAACGGACGTTGATCGTCGCGGACGAGGGCGCCTATGTGAGCTACCTTGAGGGCTGCACCGCTCCGATGCGCGACGAGAACCAGCTTCACGCCGCCGTCGTTGAATTGGTGGCGCTGGACAACGCTCAGATCAAATACAGCACCGTACAAAACTGGTACCCGGGCGACAAGGACGGCAAGGGCGGAATCTACAACTTCGTGACTAAGCGCGGCGCCTGTCGCGGGATCAATTCGAAGATCAGTTGGACCCAGGTAGAGACCGGCTCCGCGATCACCTGGAAATATCCGAGCTGCATCCTGCAGGGCGACAACTCCATCGGCGAATTCTATTCCGTCGCGCTCACCAACAACCGGCAGCAAGCGGATACGGGCACCAAGATGATCCACATCGGCAAGAACACCCGTTCGACGATCGTTTCAAAAGGGATCTCCGCGGGTTTCGGCCAGAACACATACCGGGGATTGGTCAAGGTAAACAAGGGTGCGGATAACGCGCGAAACTTCAGCCAGTGCGACTCGCTGCTGCTCGGCGACAGGTGCGGGGCGCACACGTTCCCTTACATCGAGGTGAAAAACCCAACGGCGCAGGTGGAGCACGAGGCCTCAACCAGCAAGATTGGCGAAGACCAGATTTTCTACTGCAACCAGCGAGGCATCAGCACGGAAGACGCGGTGAGCATGATCGTAAACGGCTTCTGCAAAGAGGTCTTCCGCGAGCTGCCAATGGAGTTTGCGGTGGAAGCGCAAAAGCTGCTGGGGGTGAGCCTTGAGGGGAGTGTGGGATAAGACGGATTATCCGGAGGCACACAATGAGTATTGCGATTGGATCATTTCCTACATTTCGAGAGCATGTTGAAGACCTTGTCAATCAGCATCGTAAGCTCATGGATGAACCGGTGCTGATGGCAGTTTATTACGCCCCAGACAGAGATCCTGATGATATCTTTCTCTTCGAGGTGCTTGATAACTTTTCCGGCAATACTATCGCCGATGAAGGAGACTTGCTGGAAGTCATTTATGGACCCACCGGGTATTTTCCGATCATCACGCGCAATTCTAAACTGCACATAATATTGGCAAGTCCAGACGAATTCTATGCGGCGGCGGAACAGCGCACTCCACTCTTCCGTGAGATTAAGGAGGCGGTAGAAAGCAACAGAAGCCAAATAATCTTTCTTGACCCGGCTTGGGCGCGACTAGGACAGGTTCTTAGCTGATGGCGGATGCCGGACCGTGGCTTCGGCAAGCCCGATCTGACCTTTCCGCGGCAGAGCGGGTTTTGGTGACTGAAGAAAGTTCTACCTATTGCCAGGTTATCGCAAAATGCCAGCAAGTGGTCGAAAAATGTGTGAAGTCAATTGCAACGGAATTGGCTGATCGTGGAATTGTATCGCTTACGATTGGAGCAAGAGGCCACGGCGTCGAACAGTTCATCGCGGCGATACGTCGGGCACCGCGTAGAGACCACGGCAAAGCCGTGCCGGAGTACGTACGTGAAGTGCTCGAACGGAATTTGCAAGAAATTCGGAAAGTAATGAGGCTCGCTCCAACCGGGCTGCGGGAAGGCGTTCTTCCGCGTAACACAGAGTATCCATTTCAGGACGCAAGGGGCATACTGATAGCGCCAGCGGATAATGGTTCTTTTCGGATTGAAGAGGTCAAGCAATTCATTGCGCTTGCCCGCCGTATCTTCAAACAGGCGAACACGTTGATCGACGTAACGCGGCGGACCCCATTGTAATTGGCTGAAGCCTGCCTAAGGATACGAGAAATAGTGATTTCGCGAGGGGATCCAAATGCTAGAAATTAAAAACCTGCGCGCGAGTATCGATGGAAACGAGATACTCCGAGGCATCGATTTGAAGGTAAACGCGGGCGAAGTTCATGCCATCATGGGGCCGAACGGCTCCGGCAAGAGCACGCTCGCGAATGTGCTCGCGGGCCGGGATTGTTATGACATTACGGCCGGCGAAGTCAAATACGACGGCCAGGACCTTCTGGAGCTGGACCCGGAAGAGCGCGCGCGAGAAGGGGTGTTCCTGGCGTTCCAGTATCCGGTCGAGATACCCGGCGTGCGAAACGACTACTTCCTCAAAGCCGCCCTGAACGCAATCCGCAAGGCCCACGGCGAGCAGGAGCTGGACGCGTTCGACTTCCTGAAAATGGTCAAGGAAAAGGCAAAGATGGTCAAACTCGATCCCGAGCTGCTGACCAGGGCGGTCAACGAAGGTTTCTCCGGAGGCGAGAAGAAGCGCAACGAGATCTTCCAGATGGCCGTGCTCGAGCCGAAGCTTGCGATCCTCGACGAAACCGATTCCGGCCTGGACATAGATGCGCTTCGAATCGTCGCGGAAGGGGTGAACGCACTTCGCAGCAAGGATCGGGCGATTATCGTAGTCACGCACTATCAGCGGCTTCTCAACTACATCGAGCCGGATTTCGTTCACGTGATGGTCGAAGGCCGGCTGGTCAAGTCCGGAGGCAAGGAGTTGGCGCTGGAGCTGGAGGAGAAGGGCTACGGCTGGCTTGAAGAAGAATCCGCGCGGGCTGCCGAGGCGGAAGCCGCCATTGAAAAGACCCTGGCGGCTGTGGCAAATGTCGCGGCAGCGGCGAATTTGTAGGAAGGCGAGTAATGATTGCAGTTTCCCCTCAAACCGAGAAATATTGCGCCGAATTCGAGCGGGTAGAGAATTCCTTCGCTGGACCAAACTGGCTGAAGGCTATTCGACGCGCCGGAATCGATCGCTTCGTCGCCGATGGCTTCCCAACCACCCGCTGGGAGGAATGGCGATTCACCCCGATCTCGCCGATCGCGGAGACAAGCTTTCGGCCCGCGCGTCATAGCGTGCCGGATGCCGGCATGGCAAACTCAAAGTCCACCGCCTGCGGTGATCCGGCGGCGGACTGCCTCACATTCGTAAATGGCCATTACGCGCCCGAAATGTCTCGATTGTGTGGATTGCCCGCGGGTGTGCGCGCGATCTCATTGGCAGACGGCTTGAAGGGTGCAGCCGTAGTCATAGAACAACATCTGGCGCATTACGCGAAACTGGACAAGAGCCCGTTCGTGGCGCTCAATTCGGCGTTTTTTGTGGATGGGGCGCTTGTACACATTCCGCGCGGGGTTATCGTGGAATCGCCGATATACCTGCGTTTCATTTCAACCGCAAGCGGCGAAGCGGCGATCTCAAGTCCGCGAATTCTGATCGTCGCCGAAGAGAACAGCCAGGCGACGATTGTCGAATGCTATACCGCTAACAATGGCGGAGTCTATTTAACCAATGCCGTAACCGAGATCGTCCTCGAACAAAATGCAGTCGTCGACCATTACAAGGTCAATCGAGAAAGCCCGGACGGTTACCATATTGCGACGATTCAGATCCACCAGGATCGAAGCAGCAGCTTCTCCAATCACGCGATAACCCTGGGCGGGGCGATTTCGCGAAACGACATCAACACGCGGCTTGACGGCGAGGGCGCTGAAGCGACGCTGAACGGCCTGTTTCTCGGGACTGGAAAGCAGCTTATCGATTCGCACACGCGGATCGACCACGCAGCGCCCCACTGCCCAAGCCACGAGCTGTACAAAGGCATTCTGGACGATAAGGCTCATGGAGTATTCAACGGCAAGATCTACGTGCATCCCGACGCCCAGAAGACGGATGCCAAACAGACGAACCAGAACTTGCTGTTGTCGCGCGACGCAACAATCGATACGAAGCCGCAACTGGAGATCTTTGCAGACGACGTGAGATGCACGCACGGCTGCACGATCGGCCAGCTTCAGGATGACGCCATCTTCTATTTACGCACTCGGGGAATAAGCGTCGAGGCCGCGCGCGGACTGTTGACGTACGCTTTTGCCAGTGACATCATCGACCGCATAAGGATCCCCTCATTGCGGGAAAGCCTGGCCGAGGCGCTGTTCGAATTGGAAGCGCCACTGTTGGAGCAGTCGGGGTATTTGCCAACCTGAGAGTCGTACTCGTACTCGTACTCGAACTCGGTCGTTGACGTTGAAGTCGAGCATAAGTCCGAAGGAATTTCAAATGGTCGCGAACTTAATTGAAACGCAAAGACTTGACGTATCTCGCATCCGCGAGGACTTTCCCATATTGAAGCAGTTCGTTCACGGCAAGCCGCTGATCTACTTCGATAACGCGGCAACGTCGCAAAAGCCGCAAGCGGTGATCGACGCGCTATCGAGTTATTACAGCGGCTACAATGCCAACGTACACCGTGGAGTGCATCTGCTCAGCCAGCGCGCCACGCGAGCATATGAGGATGCCCGGGAAAAGGTCGCGCGTTTCTTGAACGCCGGAAGCTCCCGTGAGATCGTCTTTACGCGCGGCACGACGGAAGGCATCAATCTGGTAGCCCAGACTTATGGACGGACAAATCTGCGGCATGGCGACGAGGTGCTCATCTCCACGATGGAGCACCACAGCAACATCGTACCCTGGCAGATGCTTTGCGAGCAGACCGGCGCGACGCTATGTGTAATCCCGATCGACGACTCCGGCGAGTTGATTATGGATGCGTGCGACCGGCTGATCGGCCCGCGAACCAAACTCGTATCAATCGTCCACGTCTCGAATTCCCTGGGAACGATCAACCCGGTAAAGGAGATTGCGGACCTCGCCCACCGGCAAGGAGCAGTCGTCCTGGTGGATGGCGCTCAGGCCGCACCGCACATGCGCGTGGATGTCCAGGGGCTGGGATGTGACTTCTACGCCATTTCCGGACACAAGATGTTCGGCCCGACGGGCATTGGCGCTCTTTATGGCCGCGAAGAACTGCTCGCCACGATGCCCCCGTTTCTAGGCGGCGGAGACATGATCTCTTCCGTAACGTTTGAGAAAACCACCTATAATGACCTTCCCTGGAAATTCGAAGCCGGAACGCCGAATATCGCAGACGCTATTGGGATGGGAGCAGCGATCGATTATTTGGAAAGCATGGGCCTGGACGCGATCTCGGCATATGAGGCGGACCTTCTTGCCTATGGGACGGAGCTGCTAAACGATATTTCCGAGCTGCGGCCTATTGGAACGGCGCAGCATAAAGCAAGCATCTTATCGTTCATCATCGAAGGCGTTCATCCTCACGACGTGGGCACAATCCTGGATCAGGAGGGAATCGCCGTTCGCACCGGTCAGCACTGTACGCAGCCTGTCATGGACCGGTTCGGTATCCCGGCCACCGCGCGCGCCTCACTGGCGTTCTATAACACGAAAGAAGAGCTGGACGCCCTGGCGGAG
>JBGPOG010000237.1:0-6853 GCA_041487935.1 Chthonomonadia bacterium
AGGCCAATATCCCGGCTAAGGCGAGAATTCGGACGGGGGAGGTCATGCTGCCCTTTCCGCCGTAGTCGCTGCGACCGTCGACAATAGCTGGCGATCTAGGAGGGCCAGGTCGAACCCCTCGCGCCGCACGCGCTGATCGTAATATAGCAGTGTCAGGCAAATCATCACATAGGGCTGAACAAACAGAAGGATTACTCCGGAGCCGATCCCGGAGGCGACCGCCCTGGCCAGCATCGGCGGGTGCAGCCACGGATAGACGATCAACTCCAGAATGGCGCTCACGGACGAATCGAGCGCCAGGCAGAGCGCCGGAAGAATGATGGACAGGGCGAAGGCCGCCACACAGAGCCGCGGAAAGTTTGGGACGACCAATTCCAGGTTTCTGATAACGGCGCCAAAGTATCCGGTGCGTTCGACCACCACAATCTGCGTGACAAATAAACCCGCTATTACCACGGCGGCGATGAATACGGGAATCTGAATTAGCCAGAACATCACTCCCAATGTAAGGGCGAACGCTTCTCCCATCGGACCACCGGCGGTCTGCACGGACATCACCAGTAGACCGAGCATGAATGCCAACAAAGCCATGAAAACCGACATAAAGCCGCCGAGTCCGATCGCGACAACGATCCATGTAACGAGCAGCCGGAAAAATGACCTCGCGACTTGCCTGTAACTCGAAAACACTCCGGCGGTCCGATTCAGGTAACGGCTCGACACTGCGAGGGACAATGCCCCGCTTTGCAGCACGTAAAGCAAACTTTGCACCAGGATGATGACCAAAACGGCGCCGAGATAGCCGAACATGGCCTGCACGAAGTCATCCGCGTTGGTCCGCGACATTCGATCGAGTTTGTCCATTCCAAGAGAATAGGGGAGAGCATGCCAGACTATCAGAGCCGGCACCTGAATTACCGCGCAAATACCAACGAAAAGCGACCAGTTGTTCTTGTATAGATCGAATGCAGCGTCGAAGACATCTCCCAGGGACATCGGGAGAAGATCCGCCTCTGCCTTCGCAGGATCATGGGGTTGGGTGGCTGATATCTCGTACACGAATGGTAACCTTGACGATTCCCGATCCATCTTGCAGCGTGACGTTGGACGGAAGCTGAAGGGGCACTTCGCGTGTGATCTCTGTTGTTAGACCCTCTACGTTGACCGGAATTGTCGAGACGTTTGTCATCTGGGCCAGTATCTCCGGCTTGCCGACGACGGTCACCTGATTGGGCTCCGGCATAAGCGCGACGAGCTCGTAGGGCCCGGGGACTCTGCCTGTATGGGCGACGCTCACCAAGAGTGTCCTCGTCGCGGGCGCCTCGACAAGGTTAAGCTCGACATGCGTCTTTATAGGGTCGATGCCGACGCCTTCAACGAGGACGCCATCCTTATCCAGCGCGTGAACGATGAGATCATCACGGACGCTTCCGCCGCGTGTTTCTATATTGACGACCAGCTTGGCGACCCGCTGGATGTCCTCCTTGATTCCGGTTATCTCGGCGCGTGCGGGCACCAGTTTTGCCGGGCTGTACTTCCTTCCGAACGGCGCGGCATCGTCATACGAAGGTTCGATCCGAAATGGCTTGATCTGCTTTTCGAATACGTCAGCCGAGATCAAATGCTTGAGTTCTTTAAAGGTGATGTTCCGGGCTGTAGAGGGCGGCTCGTAGCGAAGAATCGCCAACTGCGAAACGCCAGGGCGAGCCGAGCGCTGGTTGACGATCGCTTTAACGTCGCTTTCATTGATACTTTCGACCTCACTCCGAGGTCCGCTTACCTCGACGGGACAGCCTTGCGGGCGAACGCGCACGATTACGTTGTCGGGCGCTTTGCCGATCAGCACCACCTCCGCATTCACCTGGCGTGAGATGATCGGCGTGCGCTCTGAGCTGACGTAGAACCAGATCATGATCGAGGTCGCCAGCGCAATAAGCTTTAGGACGAAGTTTTCGCGGAAAACTTTAATCATGCGACAATCCTCAAGCTGTCGAGGTGATTGCAAACGACCGCAAATCCGTCATGCAGCAATGTCCATACGGGCCCGTACCGGGCATCTGGCCATACGGCCACCCGTATGGGTGCTTTTGGCCCAGCTCAGTGCAACCTGTGAGATCAAAAGATCCTTCCAGGATGACGGGATACGGTCAATTCGCCGGGTTGTGCAATTATCTCCGGCATGTTCGTCCTTGGTCTTCGGCCTACATCCTTCCGCCTTCATTCTTCCGCCTTCTTCCTTCCGGACCTACTCTTCCGCGTTCTTGCGGCCCACACGGGCGGTCTTGATTGCATCGCCGACCCGGGTTGCAACGTAACCGATGCGCTCGCGGGTGCTGTTGGGCTCCAAATTGATCTGCAGCAGGCCCATCAATCGTTCACGCAGCGTTTCGTCGCGCAGACCGCGGATCAGCTTGCCGTGAACTGCAATTGAAACCGTGCCGGTCTCCTCGGATATCACGACGACGACGGCATCGCTTTCTTCGGACATTCCTAGCGCGGCCTTGTGCCGAGTATGAACCGCGCCTTCGACGCGAGGGCTGGCAGTGAGTGGCAGCGTGCATCCCGCCGCGACGAGCTTCTCCTGCCGGATGACCACGGCGCCGTCATGTAAGGGCGACCCTTTGAAAAAGATCGTTCCCAGCAGTTCCGGCGTTGTCGTCGCATCGATCGGGGTGCCTGTATCGATGATGTCTTCCAGGCCCGTATCCCTCTCGAAGACGATTAACGCCCCGATGCGTTTTACCGACATGGTAGACACGGCGGTTACTACCGCGTCGAGCATGTCGTTCATTTCTTCGGTTTTGACGAGCCCGAATGACCTGGGCCAGAATCCGGGCCGACCAAACTCTTCTAAGGCATGGCGAAGCTCGGGGAGAAAGAGAATGACGATAGCGACCGGCCCGAGAGGAAACGCCTGCTTCAGCAGCCAGTGTAAGGAGAAGAGCTGAAAGCGTTCAGATACGAGCACGGCAACCACAAAGAAGCTCAGCCCCGTGATGATTTGCCACGCGCGCGTCCCTTTTGCAAGAAGCAGCAGGCGGTAAATCAACCAGGCGACCACCAGAATATCGACGATCACCAGGTAATTGAAGCCCTTCAGTGCGCTCCAAAGCTGTGCGTAGCTCATCTCGATTCGCTCCCGGGACCGCCGGACGGACGAACGTGTAGAATCCTGTCAAGTATATCATCTGTGCAATAGATGGTCAAGGCAAGAACTCATTTCCGGGAGGATTGTGCGGGCGGGCCTACCTGGCAAATATTAGGTGATTCTTAATAAATTTGGGTTGACTCGACGCCGGCAAATGGGATAGACTGGTTTAGCAGTGAGCGGGGTCACAGGTTTTCTGTGACAAAATTAACAAAGTAATCGGACTGAACTCCCGAAAATAAGAGCGCTCCCGCTGCTGTCCGCATAAGTTCTCCCCGAAGAGATTTTCAAGGGCATGGTCGCTCGTATCGACCCTGCGTGCCCAACACAACGCCACGGAAGGATGTGATGATTTGAAACGTCATCGACTTCGCTGGGCGCTTTTGTGCGTCGCGGCCTCTCCCGGAGTTTTTTTCTGCACGAAGGCATACGCGGATCACAGCGTTGTGGTCGGTCCTGGTGATTCAGTAGATTCGTTAGCTCGCAAGTTTCACGTCTCCACACGAGACATCGAGCGCGCTAACGGGATCACCAAGGAGTCACTTCTTCGCGATGGCCGCAAGCTGACAATCCCCGCCCCGCCCAAGCAGGTTCTGAGGCCGTCCACAACGAGGCGCGCGGCAAAGGTCGCTGGCGACCGTGTCACGTTTCGATTGGGCCCCAATGAAGGCTACCGGCGCGTTTCACTGCTGGATGCCGGGAAAGAGATTATCGTAACCGGAAAAGCCGGAGATTGGCTTCAGGCTGAGCTTCCGAACGGAAAGATCGCGTGGGTGCGGACCGACTTCATCAGTGTTGGGGGCGCCATGCCTCGGATCGCGGCAGGGCCTACCCGCAGAACGCGAATGGCTCGAAACGACGACGATGAAGACTCTCGCCCGCGGGCCAGGGCCCGGAAGCGCCGGCTAAGCGATGACGATCGCCCCCGCGGTCGCCGAAACCGCAAAATCAGGATCGCGCGCGCTTCTTCGCGTAGATACCATCGCGGCTCGCACAGGCGGCCCGAGGAGAGCGCACCGGAAGCGTCCGACGAAGTCATCCGAACGGCGTACGCTTTTCGCGGAGTCCCTTATCACTACGGTGGATCGTCGGGCCGAGGGTTCGATTGTTCGGGATTCACGAGCTACGTATACGGCAAGAAAGGCGTGAATCTACCGCACTCCGCTTCCGGGCAGTTTGGTCACGGCCAGAAGGTCTCCTCAGGAGGAATGAAGCAGGGCGACCTGGTCTTCTTCAGCACGACTCGACGCGGCATTTCACATGTCGGCATTTATGTTGGCGACGGAAAATTCGTACACGCCTCCAGTGGCGGCGGGCGCGTGCGAGTGGATACTCTTCAGTCCGGATATTACAGAAATCGATTCCGTGGCGCCCGCCGGGTGAAATAGCGGGCGTACATCGGAACACGCATGGTAGATCGTTGAAAGTCGGTCAGGGTAGACGTAGACAAAGCAGAGCAAGCCGGCTTCCTGAATCATTGGTACGGAGGTTCAATAATGGATCAGGACGTGAGCCGTGAAGTCGATCTTCACCTTGTAAAGCGAATCGTGGAGGTGCGCTCGGGAGCTGCGAATGATCTCCTGGAGGCCGGATGGATTCTCCACGATATCTATTTCTCGACTGATGGAGACTACCGGAGCAATTACATCATGGTTGCAATGGAAGATCCCATCTGCCCGCATTGCTCCGCGCCGGTCAAGATATCGGTCGTCGAGAACGGGGACAGAGTACGTTTTATTTGTACGAAAGAGTGCGGTTTCAGCCTGGCGGAAAAGCACCCGGTCATTAGTTGATCCGGCCCGCGACAGGGCGGGACAACTCTTGACAGTACCGCCTGGCGGAACTATAATGTCATTGAAGCTGCGGGAATAGCTCAGTGGTAGAGCGTCTGCTTCCCAAGCAGAAAGTCGCGGGTTCGAGTCCCGTTTCCCGCTCCATCAGGCTTGAACCCCGGTAGCCGCCGGGGTTTCGTTATGTTTGAAGCGAGTGAATCGAAACCATGCACGTTGAAGACATCAAGATTAGCCGGCTGGAAAATGGCGTTCGGGTCGTTTCCGAGACGGTGACTCACGTTCAGTCCGTTTCCGTCGGAATCTGGGTAGGAGTGGGTGAGCGGGATGAAGACAAGCCGGTTCGCGGGATCTCTCACTTCATAGAGCACATGCTCTTTAAAGGGACTCCTCGGCGGGACGCCCGCCAAATCGCGGACGAAATTGAATCCCGGGGCGGGAATCTGAACGCGTTTACCGATAAAGAGTACACCTGCTATTACGCTAAAGCGCTGGCGGAACACCTATCCGTCGTGATGGATGTTTTGACCGATATGCTCCGCAACTCGACTTTGGATCCTACCGAGCTGGCCCGCGAAAAGGGCGTTGTGCTCGAAGAGATCAAGCGTTACAAAGACACACCCGAAGACCTCGTTCACGATCTATTCGCGCAGACCATCTGGACGACGCATCCGCTCGGGCGGCCCGTCATCGGGACCGAGCGAACAGTTTCCAATCTCGAGCGCGAACATCTTACTGAATACATCGGAACTCACTACACTCCCGATCGAATCGTCGTGTCCGCGGCCGGCAATGTCGAACACGAAGATGTCGTTGCGCTTGCGATGAAATTCCTAGGCGACCTGAAGGGCGAGCCATACAGCCGCCGTACGCGCAGACCACGTTCCTCCGGACAGAGCAAAAGCGTGCGCAAGAGGACCGAACAGATGCACTTCTGCCTTGGCGTCCAGGGTTACGGACAGCTAGAGGATGACCGTTATACGCTGACGATTGTCGACTCGGTTCTTGGGGGCAACATGAGTTCCAGGCTGTTCCAGGAGATCCGGGAGAAGCGGGGGCTGGCATACGCCATCGGTTCTTATAGTGTATGTTATATGGAAAGCGGGCTGTTCGCGGTTTACGGGGGGACCAGTCCTGAAACCTATGATGAAGTGATCCAGTTAGTCCGTGCCGAAATCGAGAAGCTCAAGAAGCACAACCTGACCAAAGACGAAGTCTCCAAAGCCAAGACCCAGTTCAAGGGCGCCCTGGTGCTCGGGCTCGAAAACATGAGCTCCCGGATGATGCGGATGGGCAAGTCGCTGCTCTATTTCGGCAAGGTCATCCCATTGGACGAGATTATGGCGAAGATCCTCGCCGTCTCTCACGACGATATCGATCGCGTCGCCAATGCTTTGTTCGACGATTCGAAAGTAACGCTTGCCGCCGTTGGTCCGTTCAAGAACGGCAAGGCGCACTGAGCGAGGGCTCATGGATACGCCAATTCGCGTTGCCGTAGCCGGCGCGGCCGGCCGGATGGGCAGGGAAGTTGTCCGCGCCGTAGTTGAAGCGACCGGAATCGACCTGGTGGCTGCGGTTGACCGGGTAGAACTGGGATCGGACGCGGGCGGCGACGCCTTGTTTGCCAAGCCGGGAGTGCCAATCACCTCCGATTTGAAAGCTGCTCTCGCGCAATGTCATGCGGACGTTCTCGTCGATTTCACGATCCCATCCAGCGCGATGGGAAACATCGAGATCGCCTTACACTCCGGTGTCTCGCCAGTGGTTGGAACGACGGGGCTGTCCCCAGCCGACCTGGAACAGGTCGGAAAATGGGTTTCGGAAGCAGGTATCGGAACTCTCATTGCGCCGAACTTCGCGATCGGCGCCGTGCTCATGATGGAATTCGCAGCCCGCGCGGCGCAATTCATGCCGG
>JBGPOG010000238.1:0-6828 GCA_041487935.1 Chthonomonadia bacterium
AGATTAAGTGAACAGTATTGCACCTGCGTGGACTGGCATCATGTAGATTAAGTGAACAGTATTGCACCTGCGCTGACTTTGTGCCTTATTAACTACCAACCGGCTTGAACTCTAGGGAAGCATAACGACCTCGACTGGAATCGTTTATACAATGTGCCTCGCCGATGAGCCGGCCGGCTAAATGGCTATGCCCGGGCTAACCGCCGCCATAGCCGCCGCCACGACCGCCACGACCGCCGCCGCCACGACCACCGCCCAGGCCGCCGCCGCCACGACCACCTCCCAGACCGCCGCCGCCACGACCTCCCAAGTTGCCGCCGGATCCACCGCTGCGGCCGCCCAAACCAGCACCGCCGGCGCCAACGGTATTCGGGTTCGGCTTTTTGCTTAACTTGGCCAGGCTGTTATCTACCGTGAAGCTCCAGGACATCTTTGAAGTGTTGCCCTTCCAGTCGCTGGCGACGACCGATACGGTGTGGCGGCCATCCGGCAGATTGCGAACTGCGCCGGCTGTAGTCGCCTCCATTGTGTCGTAGGACAGTGTCGAGGTCACGACGTCGAACTTATAACCCGGTTTGTCATCATTTTCCGGACCTGACGGCCTTCTGGTGACGCCGTTTCCATCCAACAAGAATTTCACGGACGCCGGGTTAATTCCCGATCCCTCGTCCACGATTTTGGCTTCGAAGTGCAGGGGAGGGGCGCCGTTGATGACAACCCCCATCTCCGGCTCAGTGTCTGTTATCTCGGGACCTGCGGTGTCGATCGCATCGGGCCGGAAGCATGACACCGTCCCGTCATCCGACATGACGTAAACACTCTTGCCGGCGACTACGGGAGAAGCCGCAACGTTAGTTCGAACGGCGATCAGGTCGTCGCTCGTGCTGGAAGGCATTACCGAGTAGGTCCATTTGATTGCGCCGGTCTCTGTGTCGATCCCATACATCCCGCCCATCGTTGTTCCGACGAACAGCGTGCGCCCGGCGACCGTTGGCGCGGCGATTACGTCGTATTCAAGCTTGGGCAGCACTTTCCATTTATCCTTGCCGAGACGGGGATCGAGGCAGCGGACGACGTTATCGCCGGTCACCACGTAGATCGCGTCGTCGGTTACCGCTGGAGTTACGGTGATATCGGCGTTGAGAATCTTGTCCCACCGAAGAGCGCCGTTACGTGAAAGCAGCGATGTGATATTCGGTCCGTTCGCGATAAACAAGTAATCTCCGGAGGTTATTGGCGCCTGGCGGAGCACGCTTCCCGTCATACGGTAGCTCCAGCGCTCTTTACCGGTTGCGGATCCGATTGCGTGCAGCACCTGATCCGAAGACAATGCGTAGACAAATCCGTTGGATACCGCAGGCGCCCCCGTGATTTCGTCCGATGTTCTAAATCCGCTCTTCCAGGCGGACGGGGCGAGGCCTGTCTTGGCATCGACGGCCCAGACCCGCCCGTCTCCAGAGCCGAAGTAGATGGTTCCGTCGACGACGGTCGGCGAGGCGCAGCCTGAGCCGCGTGTGTCGAACGCCCAGAGGTACTTTCCGCTCTTTGCGTCCAGCGCGTACAGCTTTCCATCCTCCGCACCGAAGAACACATATCCTTCGACAACCGCGGGAGTGGTTCGGATGGTGGTGTTTAATGGCGTTTGATCCTGCGGGTAACGCCATTTGAGCGCCCCGGATCCAGAGTCGAGAGCGAATACCCGGTTGCCGGATGCAAAGTAGACGGTATCCCCGACGACCGCGGGGGATGACGGGTTATAACCGAAATAGGTTGAAGTGAACTTCCACCGAAGAGCCAATGGGGTTGTGATGTCTACAGTTGCAGGGGCGGTGCGAGCGTTTTCGCCGCCCGATGTACGCGCCTCGACCCGTGAGGGCTTGAAGGCCACAACCATTGCCGCGGCGGCGATTCCGATGAACACGCACCTGGCGGCAATGTTAACGGATTTGAGGCTAGACAGTCGGATCATATTGGTCCTCCTTCGAGAGGAATGAGATACGGTGTAAGGACATCTGAAGGTCACGAGGATCGGCAGTCTGGCCTACAGCCGCCTGATTTACGCGCTGCACACCCCGTAGTATAACGGAACCGCCTCCTGCTGTCAAGACAACGAAATGGCAAATGCCCAAAGTCCATGCGCGCTTATTCCAAACTCGGGTATTAGACGCTTGCGGCGCCGGCCGGGTTACCGGGCGTCGCATACGCAGACTTGCCCAAAGAAACCTGGTTGAAATAGGCTTACTTCCTAGATTGTTGACGTATTGTTTTCTTCGATACATAATCTGTCTACAGATTGCGGAGTTAATGGTATAAATCTCGCGGCAAGGTGAAAGCAACGTCAACGGGAATGACGACCTCGCGAGAGCTTCAATCGAATTAACCATATTGCTCTTTAGAATTCCATTATCGCAAGGAAGAACCCATGGGCGAGCTGGACCAGAGTCAGAGGTTGGAGTTGGACCAGCTTCGGGAAGAGTACCAGAAGCGATACGGCGTGGCTGTGGAATTCATCAAGAAGGAGGTCGGCCCTGGCCTCGAATACGAAAATACTTTGGCGCGGGCGGTGGTTTCTGAAAATGGCGCCTGGTTCGAGTGCATCGACCAGCCGATGGAGTTCTCCGGCGGCTCCGGCGATGCGGTTACACATCGATACATTGAGAATCGGGAGGTCCTCGATATCGTTCGGGCGCTTTACGAACGTTCTAAAGAGGTATCTCAGGAGAATAGCCGCCTCTTCGGGTTGTTGGTTCTCTACACGAGATCGGGGGTAATAGACAATCGCGGGGTATATGTCTTCCATCTTCAAGCCGGGTCGAAGGACTCAGCGGGCAGGCCGCTCAGACTGGGCAGATTTCGGCCTGATGCGCTACCTGGAGTATTCAGATGCCGATTAGATACCGATCTGGAAGACCTTCCGACGAAATTCAAGCGCGGGGTGGTGTTTTGTCTGACGGGAATAGGGGAGAAGAATCTCCTGGTAGAGATTCCGTATGAAGGAAAGGACGTTCGTAACCTGGGAGACGCCCCTCTTCATCCGGTTCGCCAATAGGCCGCTTTCGCGGGAACTATTCGTTCAATAGCTGCTTAACCGTGTCCCCGAGCTCAGTTTCGCCCTCCGACGAAAATCCCTCCGCCCGCAACCTCACCTTACCTTGTTTATCGACCAGCACCATGAGTGGAATGTTGTTTGGCCCCCACCTGGCGATTTGCTCCTGCGAAACCGGCATGCCGACCGGGTACGTCATACCCATCTCCTTGACGAAGGATGGTATGCGCGCTCCTCCATCGCTGTCGAGAGCGGCTCCCATGACTTCGAAGCCTTCGGAGTGGCGCCTGTCATATAGCCGAACGATCGCCGGGATAGACATGCGGCACGGCCCGCACCAGGTAGCCCAAAAGTCAACAAGCACGACCTTGCCTTTAAGACTGGAAATGGAAAGCGGTCCGGACTTGGTGTTGATTGTCAGCTCGGGCGCCGGCGCGGCGTTCTTCGCAGGAGTATTTGAGAGGACGGAAAAGTATACGCAAGCCGCCGCAACGCCGAGCAGACCGGTTAACAGGATTTTGGATCTGATCATGAGTTCTCCAAATGAGGCCCCCCGGCCGGAGCCGGATATCTCCAGCAGGGACTTGGCCGGTTATCAGGATAGTATACAGCAGACCGCGCCCGTTTGGTCGCAGCGCCGGATTGTTTCGGTGCAAACCGGTCTTTGGAATACTGCACGGTATAATTACGGTCACTATCCGAGAATACATTACTTCGAGACTTCGAGGCTATTTCATGCTGGCCAATGAGATCCGCCAGGCCTATATCGATTACTTCACCAAGCGCGGACATCTGCTTCTGCCGAGCGCGCCGCTGGTTCCGATCGACCACCTGGGCAACCCGGACGACAGCACCCTCTTCACGGGTTCCGGGATGCAGCAGTTCAAGCCGTATTTTACCGGCTCGGCGAAGCCGCCCAGCGCGCGGGCCACAACGGTCCAAAAGTGCGTGCGCACGGGGGACATCGACTCCGTGGGCGATTACTCTCACTGCACGTTCTTCGAGATGCTGGGCAACTTCAGCTTCGGCGACTATTTCAAGGCGGAAGTTATCCCCTGGACCTGGGATTTCTTGACGAACGTGGCGGGGCTGGATGGCGACCGGTTCTGTGTAACAGTATACCGCGACGACGACGAAGCGTTCCAGATCTGGCACGATGCGGTTGGCCTATCAGAAGATCGAATCCACCGAATGGGACAGGACAAGAACTTCTGGCTGCCCAACGCAATTACCGACGGTCCGAACGGACCCTGCGGGCCGTGCTCGGAGGTCTTCTACCGTGTCGCTCCGCTGAGCGAAATGACCGCCGACTCGTCGTTAACTCCCACTGAGCGGTACAAGATCGACGACGACGCGGGACGCTGGCTGGAGGTCTGGAACAACGTTTTCACGCAATACGACCGGCAGGAAGACGAGCACGGCAAGGGGATTTTGATTCCACTTCCCAAAAAGAATAACGATACGGGCGCGGGATTGGACCGGATCGTGATGGCGCAGCAGGATAAGCGGAGCGTCTTCGAAACCGATCTGTTCCGCCCAATCCTCGCCCGAATCGAAGACCTGGCCAAGCGGCGGTACGGCGGGACGATGGAGCCTGCAGACTTCGCCTTCAGGTGCATCGCCGAGCATGCACGGACGATGGTTTTCTGTATCGGGGACGGCATCCTGCCCGGGAATGAGGGACGCGACTACGTTCTCCGATACATCGTCCGCCGGGCGGTCCGGTACTCCAAAACGGCTCTCGGCTTCGACAAGCCGTTCCTGCACGAGGTTGCGCCCCTCGTCATCGAGCAGATGGGCGGCCACTATTCGGAGCTTCGCGAGCGGCAGGAATTGATCCTGAAGACCATCCACAATGAAGAAGAGAGCTTCCGACGCACACTGGATAACGGAATGAGGCGATTGGAAGAGTTGTTCGAGTCGACTGCGGTCAAGCAGGCGAACGTTCTGCCTGGAAGGGACGCCTTCAAGCTGCACGACACCTACGGATTTCCGCTCAAGCTCACAGAAGACCTAAGCGCCGAGCGTGGTATTACCGTCGACTTGGAGGGCTTTGGCGAGGCGATGGAGGAGCAGCGCAAGCGCTCGCGTGCCGGAGGGATGGGTACGACGGTCTTCGCAACAGAGGCCGGAGGTGCGCTCATGTTCCATACGGATGCAACTCAATTCTTGGGTTACGCCTCGACCGATGCTGAATCACGGATTCTGAAATTATTTCAAAAGGGAACGGGCCGTTCGTCGGCTATTCGCACTGAGGTCAATACGGCAGGCCCTGGGAGCGAGGTCGAGGTTGTGTTGGACATGACGCCTTTCTATGCAGAGTCAGGCGGACAAGTCGGGGATGCGGGCTGGGTATTCGGGCCTGGAGGAGACGTTACATGCGCGACACGAATTGAAGTACTGGACACCCGGAAGTTTGGCGGGGTTTATCTGCACATAGCCCGAGTCCTGGAGGGTGAAGCATTTCCAGGTCAACGTGTCCTTGCACAGGTAAACGCTGCCCGTCGCCGCCACATCGTGCGAAACCACACTGCGACTCACTTGCTCCAGGCTGCGCTGCGGGAGGTGCTGGGCAGCCACGTTCACCAGAAAGGCTCTCTCGTTGCCCCGGACCGGCTGCGGTTCGACTTTACTTCCGAGCCGGTTTCACCTACCGACCTTAGGAAGGTAGAGGAGATCGTCAATGAACGCATTCTCGACGACATTCCCGTGGTCGTTCATACGGACGTTCCGGTCGATGAAGCCAAGAAACGCGGGGCAATGGCGCTATTCGGCGAAAAGTACGGAGACCGAGTCCGGATGATCGAAATACCGGAATTCTCCCTCGAGCTTTGCGGCGGCACGCATCTCCAGCACACTTCGCAAGCGGGGTTGTTCAAGATTCTATCCGAGTCCGGGGTAGCGGCCGGGATCAGGCGGATTGAAGCGGTGACGGGGCAGGGTGCGTATGACTTCATGTCTGAGAAGGAGAACACGCTATCTCAGCTCGCCCAGGTTCTGAAGACAAGCCCAAAAGACGTGCTGATGGCCGCGGAGAAACTGCAGCAGCAGCGGGCGCAGCTTGAAAAGCAGATCCAGCAGCTCCGGTCCGGCGCCGCCGGAAAGGGCGCCGATCTCAAGGAGCAGGCGGTGGATGGTGTGCGGATCGTTACGGGCGCCGTTCCGAACGCCGATGCGGAGACCCTGGCCGCACTTGCCGATAGGACCGCAAATCAGCACAAGTCCGCTGTGATCGTTCTTGCAAGCGCGGCCGATGGAAAGGCCCTCTTCATCGCAAAGGTTACGTCCGATTTAATAAAGCAGGGTTATCACGCCGGGAATCTCGTACGCGAGGTCGCGAAGATCGCGGGCGGCGGGGGCGGCGGGCGTCCCGACTTCGCACAGGCGGGCGGGCGCGATCCGAGCAAGGTAGATGAGGCGTTATTGCAGGTGCCGGCGATTGTGAGCAGTCAGAAGTTGGGTTAGCAGCCAAGCGGTCGCACTTGAATGCCGCGGACGAGAATTACGCCGTCGGATTCCTCACCGTTCCTAATGACAAAACGTCAAAAGTAGATCCCTACGGGATGACGGAACCGCTGCGTTTGTCATTAGTTACAGCGTGTTGCGGGCAACATAGATTGCTCTCCTGAACATAGCCGACCCAACTAGGGCAAGTCGCTCGTGCTACGTCATTTTCATGCTTGGTTGTGTGCGCAGCACACGAGGTCTCTCCTGAACATAGCCGACCCAACTAGGGCAAGTCGCTCGTGCTACGTCATTTTCATGCTTGGTTGTGTGCGCAG
>JBGPOG010000239.1:0-6794 GCA_041487935.1 Chthonomonadia bacterium
CACCACCCAGATCGCCCCGAGAGCCGTCTGCCGGTAGCGCAGCTTGATATCGCGCGCGGCAAGCGTTACCAGGAGGTCCCTAAACTGCCATATTTCCCGCAGATTAAGTGTTTGCCAGCCGGAAGATGGCTTGATGGTCAAATGAGGTTTGCCGACGGATGGACTGGAGGTCTCCATGCTCTCTTTCGTTGCTTAAGGCGTTGCGTATTCAGGTTCGGCCCTACGGCTAACTCACACGAGATACATTGTTGGCTTGCGGCGCGAGTAACTCAAGGAACGCCCGCGCCAGTCTATTTTACCAGACCGAGCACCAAGTCTAACCTCGCAGGAGGATTCAGAAGGAGCAGGAACACGCCGATTCCATACGGAAACATTGGCCGGAGGGTTTTTGAGCGATGAGCAAATTAGAACCGATAATAGACCCGCACCAACACCTTTGGGACTTGGGCCTCTTCCATTTGCCGTGGATTAGAAACGGATCACCACTCGCCGGCAATCATCTGATGCCCGATTACCTCCATGAGGCAGAGGGATTGGGTATCGAGAAGACGGTCTACATGGAGGTCGATCTCGATTCCGCCCAACAGGTAGAAGAAGCGGATTACGCTACCGGCTTGTGCCGCCAGACAGACAATCCAATGGCCGGAGCCGTGATCGCCGGCAGGCCGGCATCTGAGGATTTTGCTTCTTACCTGGACCGGTTTTCAGGTAATCCCTGGATCAAAGGAGTTCGGCAGGTGATACACGTCGACTCCACGCCGTCCGGATATTGCCTCCAGCCCCAGTTCATACAGGGAGTTAGAATTCTCGGCGAGCGCGGGCTTACGTTCGATATTTGCACCCGGGCTGAAGAGCTGGCCGATGCCGGCAAACTCATCGATGCATGTCCGGACACTCAGTTCATTCTGGATCATTGCGGCAATGCGAACGTACAGTCTCCGGATCTCACGGGTTGGAGGCGCGACATCGCGAACGTAGCCGGCCGCGGAAATGTCGCTTGTAAAAATTTCAGGAATCGTCGCCTCTGCGGAACCCGGCTCGTGGGAGCCGGATGATCTTGCGCCGATTATCGATCGCTGCGCAGAAGTGTTCGGGCCCGATCGGATCATGTTTGCCGGCGATTGGCCTGTCTGTACGCTCGTCGCGAGCTTACGCGAATGGGTGGGGGCTCTTCGCACGATCGTCGCCTCCTGGCCGGAAAGCAATCGACGGAAGCTGTTCCACGACAATGCCGAGCGCATTTACGGTCTGAAATAACAGCGAATAACGAACCAGTTAAACACAAATACACAAAAACCACGAAAATCGTTCGAACATGCCGAAGGCGGACACAAAGTGGGTCCGAATGCCAGTTTCGATCTTTAACCTTGGGACAGCCAGAGGCGTCTGGCGTCAATCTTCAGGATCAAAGGCGCGTAGATAGCGATCGGACCTATCTAACGCGGATCCTTTGGTGGAACGAAGGAGGGTGTCTTCCGAAGGCGGAGCGTCCGCTGGGCGGAGGAGCGGGGGCCCGGAGATAGGCGGCGCGACATCGAGCACACGCAGTTCTCGGATCGAGTCCCGAGGAACGGTTATCTGCTCCGAATCAGGCTGCTCGAGGTATAGGAAAGCGCCGTCAGCGTCGAGGACGCGCCCATAGATGGAAGTGCGCGCTGTATTTGCAATGGTGGAGGTGTAGATTTGGATCCATTTGCCGGTTAAAGGGTCGGGGTCAGATTTCACCAAATGCTTTTTGTTTTTCAATCTTGACATGAGAGGTCCAAATAGGAAACGTATGCACTATCTGCTATTCTACCAGGTTGTCGAGGATTACGTCGAGCGGCGGAAACCCCTTCGGGCGCAACATCTGGATCATGGCCGAAAGGCTATAGAGCGCGGGGAACTTGTGCTTGGCGGCGCGCTGGCGAATCCGGTCGATGGAGCTGTGCTGCTCTTTCGGGCAGAGTCGCCGGAGGTCGTGGAGGCGTTTGCAAAGGCGGATCCTTACGTCGTGAACGGCCTCGTCAAGCGATGGCATGTTCGCGAATGGACGACGGTCGTCGGCGAGGATGCGGCCGTGAAGATCTGACCTGCCCCGTTTGACGCGGTTCGGCGTTTTCGTATTTACGATCTTGATGCAAACTCTCGCAGGTATTCCGCGAGCGCGATCGCCCCTTCAAGCGGAAAGGCATTATAGATCGATGCCCGGAAGCCGCCGACGGAACGATGACCTTTGAGGCCGTCCATCTCGCGTTCCCTGGCTCCGGCCAGGAACTCCGCTTCGCGCGATGCGTCGCGCAGCCTGAAAGTGACGTTCATCAGCGAGCGGTCCGATTTGTCGGTTACGGCCGGCTCGTAAACCTCCGGCAGCGCGTCGAGCGCGTCATAGATAGTCGCTGCCTTTTCGCGGTTCCTTAACTCGATCGCGCCCAACCCGCCTTGTTCTTCGATCCACTTTAGAACCAACCCCACCACGTAAACCGAAAAAGCCGCCGGCGTATTGTAAAGAGAATCCGATTTCGCGTGAGTTTTGTATGAGAGTATGACCGGAATATCTTCGTTGCACCTTGCCAGGAACTCCTTGCGCGCAACAACCAAGGTCACTCCGGCCGGCCCTGCATTTTTCTGCGCGCCGGCGTACATGAGATTGAACCTGGAATAATCCATCTGCCGCGAGAGAATGTCCGACGAAAAATCGGCGACGAGCGGCGCGCCGCCGGTATCCGGCAATTCGAAGTATTCGGTGCCTTCGATGGTATTATTTGTGGTGATGTGCAGATACCGCGCGCCGGGTGTGAGTCGAACAGATTTGGGGATATACGAGAATCGTGACTCTTCCGAAGAAGCGGCTACATTGACGTTTCCAAACCGCTTCGCTTCGCCGATCGCCTTCTTGGACCATTCTCCTGTGTGGACGTAATCCGCAGTCTGGCCGGGAGCTAGGAAGTTCATGGGCAGCATGGCAAACTGCAGACTCGCCCCTCCTCCGAGGAAGAGAGCGTCATACTCGTTTGCGTCCAGGCCTAGAACGCGGAGCAGACGGTCCTTCGTGTCGAAATGGATCGCTTCATAGACTTTGCCTCGATGACTGACCTCGAGGATCGACATGCCCGACCCGTCAATTTCGAGCACTCCCCGGCTCGCTTCTTCGAGCACGGGAACAGGCAGGACTGCCGGACCTGCGCTGAAGTTGTAGATCCTTTTCATCTTGCACCTCTTAACTCTGTGCCTTTTTGCACAATCAGTATCAAAGGATACTTGAAGCGGAGACCGGAAGTCAACAATAATTGAGACCGTTCATTGACGGATAACGCGGGAAGCAGCGGTTGTGATGACGAATAATTTGTCCGCCAACGGCGTCCAAACACCGTTTACGTTGCTAGAACTATTGGCGGATAGGCGCCGACGGTGCGGCTAACAAGGAACGGTTGGCGAAATCACTTCCAAATGTTCCGAGCCTCGTTCATAACCGTTTGCGGCTTGAGTGTAGTTCGTGACCTGGTTCCTGCCGTTTTCTTTGGAAAGATAGAGCGCGAGGTCGGCTTGATCGACCAGATCGGTTGCATTGATGGTATCCGGAGTCATTGTGGCGACACCGAAGCTCGCCGTAACCTTGCGCCCCTCTCGTGGCGTCTCTTCTATTTCGCGGCGCATCCGCTCGGCAGCAATGGCTCCGCCCTCCACATCTGTACCGGGAAGAATCACCACGAATTCTTCTCCGCCGTACCGCGCAACGATATCTTGTTTTCTAGCGGAGGCTAATAGCGCCGCGGCGGTCGCCTGCAACACATAATTGCCGGCAGGGTGGCCGAATGAATCGTTGTACTTCTTGAAGTCGTCCACATCGACCAAAATCACGGTAAGAGGCAGATTCTGCCGTCTTGCAAGGGCAAAACTTTGTTCCAAGCCCTCGCGAAAACTTCGATGATTGCGCAAGCCCGTCAGCTCATCGGTCGTTGCTAACAATTGCAGTCGCGCGTTGGCCTGAGCGAGTTTCTCCCGCTGTTGTGCGAGCAGTGCGTTCAGAACTTGCGATGCGTTTAACTGCTCTTTAACCTGGTTTTCGAGCCGAATACGATCCGTAATATCGACATTAGCGCTGATGGCGCCGTAGACGTTGCCATCGCTAGATTTCAGCGGAAATGTCGAGCATTGCACGTCTATAAGACTTCCATCTGACCGGCGATCCTGCCGAATAAGTCCTGTAAACGCGTTCCCTGAAAACACGCCGGCGACGATGTCTTTTGTCGCGTTCTCGTCATCGGCTTTCGATACTGTGTCCCAAATATAACGCTCGAAAACCTCTTCGGACCGGTACCCGTAGAGGGCCTCTGCCGCGCGATTCCACTCCTGAATCCGTCCCTCGCGATCGTATGTATAGCAGCCGAAGGGAACTCCCTGAAACAGCTCTTGAAACCTGAGGCTCGCACCGCCAAGGTAGGTCAAGGCTTCCTCGAGTTGGGTGTTCTTATCGGTAAGGTCTTCGCCCAATGCATCGAGGCCCGCGGATCGCCTCTGTAGTTCTTGCTGCATGTCAAGAATACGTTGAGCCACCCCCAACCTGGCCTCGAGCTCCGATGTGTCGAGAGGTTTTGCGAGAAAGTCGTCTGCGCCCGCCTTTAGACCTCGGAATCGATCGTCGCGGCGAGACCGGCCTGTAAAAAGTAGGACGTAGGTGTAGGAGCCGGTGTTGCGCCCACGTATGAGCCGGCACAACTCAGGACCGTCGATACCTGTCGTCATCCAATCAGAGATGACGACGTGATGCTCTTCTTCTTGAAGCTTTTGCCACCCATCGGTTCCCGACGCCGCGGTCGTAACCTCATGCCCCATCTTCTCGAGCGTATTGCGGAGAATAAGCGACGACACGCGGTCGTCATCCGCAATCAATATCTTCATTCCGTTGTCTCGGAAGCCGCCGTAGCCCGATCTCCTCGGTTTACACTAAGCTGGCGTGAGCCGGCCAGGTTTAGCGGTGGGCCAAACAGGTCATTCCCGAAACGTACTCAATCCACCAATGATATCCCGCTGTCCGGCAATGAAATGGCGGATTCATTTTCCCGCGGCGCCGCTCTTCTCAATCTCATCCCGTGCCGTGAGCATTGGCTTGAAGAAGAACCAGCCGGCTAACTCGCGCTGATCGGCGAAGTGCGGTGAGTCGATCCGCTCGCTTTGACCGGGCGGGCAGATATTGGTTCCGCGGACTTGAGGCTTGGAGCATTCGACGATTTGGATGTATGTCCCGCGATCGGTCGATGGAATCGATACAAGAGGGCTGAAGTTTATGGCGCCCCTCGTGTATCGCCACGCCGCCATCTGCGGTCCGCGCTCCTTCTCGAGCTTAGTAACTGCCCTTGCCAGCGCCTGGACCATGACGGCTTCAGGCGTCTTCGCGCCAAGGTAATCGAATCCGACCGGCACCGGCGATTTCTTCGCTAGAAGCACGTGCAGGACCAAGCTCGGCTGCATGGCCGTATTGAACAGATCCTTTGACGGGATGAAACCGAAGGGCTTGCTGAAGAGATCCTCACGGACCTGCTGCAGCCATGCATCAAAGATCGTCTTCGCGACGCTTCCTTCGGTTGCGTGATGATCCCAGGCAGCAAGATAGCCGGCCGCCTTTGCGGTAGCCATCCAATCCGGCTGCTCCTCAGGCTTCGCTCCGGAGAGGGCGACCTTGAACTCCTTTTTCAATGCTTCATTCAACAATGGCAGAAGCACCTCAGCCGCCTGGTCGTTTGTCCCGATGTCCAATAGAACGTTTCGCAAGTCTTCGGGCGTAACGTATTTCTTGGCTGCCAGCAGCTCGGCGATCCTGGCCGAATGCCAGATTCCTCCCCAGGCGGGCGTATCGTAGTTGTCCCACCATACGGCGGGCTTATTGTTCCAATTCACGAGGAAGCCTTGCTTCGGGTTGATTATCTGAGGTTGGTCGGCAAAGCTCATCATTCCGCGCCATTCGTGATCCCCTTCCCCGGGGATCGGCAGGCGGGGATCGACGCTCGGATCACGAATGGGCGTCTTGCCGCAGAACCAGAAGCCGATGTCTCCCTTCTGGTCCGCGCAGAAGAAGTTATGCCCGGTGGAGATGAGCTTGCAGGCATCGCCAAATTCCGCGACCGACTTCGCGGTTTGAAACCGATACATCGCGCCCGTCGTGTCCGTCTCGCGATCCCAATAGGTCGATTGACGGCTGTAGGCGATATTGTGCGGTTTATCCCACTGCACAACAGGGCCGTGAACGGTCCGAAACACTTCCAGCTTAACCTGCTCGCCTCCTGCGACCGGGATCGTCTCAACCCGTTTCTCCATCCGCTTCCACTGGCCCTTGAATCTGTATTGTGCGGCGTCGTCCGGGTTGAGAGTCTCTATGAAGACGTCGGTCTGGTCGTTCACGGCCGTGGTCGTGCTCCATGCAAGATACTGGTTATGCCCGATGAGCACGCCGGGAATACCGGCGAACCCCATGCCGATGCAATCGATTCCGGCGCCGGATAGATGTATCTCGTGAGCGATCTGCGGGGTTCGGAAACCCATCTGCGGCCCGCCGACCAGAAGCGCACTGCCGGTGGCGGATTTTCCGGCTGAAACCGCGATGCAGTAGCTCCCCCATTTGGTCATCAGCCCCATGCGCCCGGCAAGCCGCAAGCGCTCGGTCTGCTCGAGCACAGCCACCGCTCGATTTGCCGATTCAGGATCAAATACGATCGTCTGGCCGGTGTCATTGGTCCAATGCGTCTTGCCGCTCCATTTGTGCGGATCTTCGGTTGGAGGAACGGTTGTCGGCGAGGTCGGGTCGTTGCGCCAGGCGA
>JBGPOG010000240.1:0-6784 GCA_041487935.1 Chthonomonadia bacterium
ATCGGCCGGTGCGCCCGCGCCAAAAACGCAGGACACACCCGAGCCATTCCGGCTGCGGGTGAACAATGCTTTATACGGCCCGGTTGAAATCAGCACGGACCGCGGGTCCCACTGGCTCCTCGTGGCGCGAGTCTTGCGACCGGCGACTCAGACTGCACCGGGCGCGCAATCCAGGCTGCCGGAGGTCCAGCGATCCAGCGACGAAGGCCTCGCCTTCGGGGTGGGCGCGGGCATGATCGTCAGAATCCTGCCGGATAACCCTCTCAACCGCAAAGACAAAGCCGCCATACTCCTCAACGTCCCAAAGACATTTGCCCTTTTCAAGGATTTCATGCCGCCGGTAGGCTCTCCCATCCAGCAGGTGCTTTCCGGAAACTCGGCCGTACCGATTCCCACCGGATACGCACCGTCAGAAGGAGATACGATCCTTATCACCGCTCAGCGGACGCTTTTGCCGGGCGACAAGATCGACGCGTATGCGAAGGACGCAGCGGACGTCTATCGAGAAACGGTGCTGTCACGATTGAGGGCGAAGGGCAAGAAGCCGCTTTCCGGAATCCTGGAGATTACGGGCCGGCTGGCACAAGGCGAAGAGCCGAAAGCAGTGACGTTCATCGTCGACGGCGTGATGAAGGGAATCACGAATACTCCGCCATTCACGCTCAAATGCGACACGCGGGATTGGGCCAACGGAGAGCACCTGGTTGAGATCAGAGCGCTGGATGCCGGCGGTGCTGTTCTCACCAAAGCCAAGCAGCTCATTTACGTTCAAAACCCGCCGACGTGAGGACACACGTCGTTCCGGCCCGACGTTTAATCTTGCGGCCCAAAGCGCCGCCCAAGAGCGATCTCGCGGGACAGGCGCCGGTAACGTGGGTGAGACTGTTGTTGAGGACCTCAGATCGACATCAATGGCAGGAGGAGTTTATCATCACAGATAACAAGGAAGACAAGCCAGATATTCTTTTGGCTGTAGCACCCGGCGCCGGCAAGGCGATAGCCGCTCCGGTTCGGACGGAGCCGCGGCATGCCCAATTCGCTTGTTATGCTTGTCACTACAATTCGAACTATAGACGCTGTGCCTGGAGGCCGCTATGACGCGCTACCCCGATCGTGGTTTGCGAGTAATCTCAGTTTTTCTGGTTGTTCTTGGAATGGGGTTCCCTGGTGTTCCGGCGGCACTCGCCGCAACGACGGAGGCGTCGGTCCATTTGATGGGCCAAGCCCCCAACCAGGACCCGGCTCCCTTGCCTCCAGCGACGGGCGCGCAAAACGACGCCAAGCCCGCAGGAACAAAATCTCCGCTTCGCCAACCTAGAATACTCTTGGACGGACGAACTCAGATTCCCGGGTTTGACGGGACTGTCTTTGTGCCGAAAGGAACGCCGGTCTTTATCGAAGGCGGAAGAAGAATCATGGCGCTCACAAAAGTGCGCGCCCCCAATCAACCGGAACAACTGCTTGTCCTATCCTTCGCGCGTGACGCGCAGGGCAGTTTAATCGACCCGCGCGAGGAATTCGCCGATGTGACGGCCTACTACAGCGCTAAGGGGAGGAGACTGGAAGATACACACAACTGTCCCCCGATGATAAAAAGATGGGTATCTGCTTCGCTCAAGTGCCTTGGAAAAACTCCCGCCCGCTGGATGTGACGCTCCGTCTCGCGCATCTCAGACATTAGAGGTCTGGGCCAAATCTTCCGAGAATGTATTGACATCCGCTATACATTACGATATACTCAAGGCAGAAAGGACGGTATACGATGGCTACATTAACCAAGCCCCGAAGCGAGGCTCCTGTGGCGCAGCCCCAAAGCGAGGCTCCTGTGGCGCAGCCACGAAGCGAGCAGGTGAGTCTTCGTGTCCCGCCAGACACCAAGCGGATTCTACAGCAAGGCGCAGCGATTGCGGGTCAGTCCCTCACGGACTTCCTGGTTACAACCAGCGCGGAAAAAGCCCGTCAACTCGTGGAGCAGCATCGGGTCATTACAATGAGTCAGGCGGCTTATGAAGAGTTCGTGGCGGCGCTACAGCAACCCGCGCAGCCAATCACTCCTCTTGCCGCCGAGATATTTAATGACTTCGCCGGCACGGTCAGAGCAGACGGGACACTCGATTGGTGATGCGCATTGTCCCGCTAGAGAAGTCCCACGACAGTAAGGAGTTCGACTGTACGGAAGATTGGATGGTGGAGGAGGAGGATAAGGCGGACGCCGCCGGCATGAACGAGTTCCTCCATCGCCGCGCGCTCGATCAGGCGAAGCGAGGGGTTTCGAAGACATTCGTTGTCTTGGAAACGGACGGGGAACAACCTAATCGGGTCATCGCGTACTATTCGACCAGCGCGGGGCATCTGCAGCCGGACGCATTGCCAAAGGTGGTATCGCCTCACATGACGATCCCCGCAATCCACCTTTTGCGATTGGCGGTGGACAGGCGGCGCCAGGGCGGAAGAATCGGCAAAAGGTTGCTCGCGTATTTCTTTTCTCGTGCTGTCGTGGTGGCGAACGACATGGGAATCTACGCCGTTGTCTTGGAGCCTCTGAACGATCATGTCAGGACCATCTACGAGAAGTTCGGATTCCAGCCGCTGCCTGGCAATCCAGGGCGCATGTATCTCTCGATTCGTGATGTAAGGGCATGGCTGCAAGCTCGCACTCCCGAGCCGCTCAACAATATGTAGCGGTGTCGGGCAGAAGCACGGTCGAAATGTCCTCCTGTCATCCCTATGCGAAAGAGCGGAAACCTACTTGAAGGACGTGGATACCCATTATAAAGAATTGCTTATCTTGACGGATCGAGAGAATGGCCATTCAAGCACTCAACTTGCCATTTTGTCACTGAATCAGAATCAACGACCCAAAGCAATAATAAAAAACGGCGCGACTACGCTGGAAGGTATATCAGTTGCTGCATTGTATGGAACTTGCTGGATAGGGAATAGCACATTCTCCGCAACTGCAAGTGATGACAGGGGGGAATTCAACTGCTTTCCTGTAACAATCAATCCGGAAACCAATGATATTGCATCGACCAAAATACTTTTCAATCGTAATGAGAGAATGCCCGGACTAGAGAACAGATATTGGCATCCCTCTTCCCCGGTCACTATGACACGTCAGTTTTCTTTTTTTCGTCAGGGGGCAATAATTACATCATGACGAACAGCGTGGACGGCACATTTAAAGATGCTAGAGGTAATTGCAAAATGCCTGCGGTAAAGTCGAGCGAACGTCATTCCCGCATGCCCTTAGCGGGAATCCAGAGACTGTGGAGACTGGATTCCCGATAACGACCTCGGGAATGACGACTTTGTGGCACATTTGTTCGAGTTTTGCAATTGCCTCGCTAGAGTGTTGTTAAGCCGGTCGACCCTCCTCGATTTCTTGTCAGGTAAATACGTTGAGCAGAAAGGACCGATTGTTCTATCACCGGATCAGCAAGAGATTATTGTGTATGCAAATGCTTCACAGATCGTCTCTTATCCATTCGATCCGTCAACCGGGCAAATACCCGGGCAAGAATAGGGACCAGTATTATTTGGAGGGAACAGTTCGGACGGAATCGCGGTAAAGTTCCATCTTCTGGGTCTGTATGTCGTGGTTTACAATATCGTCGTAAAATACGGTGAAGGCGCCGCGCGGTGAGCCCTTTGAAGCCGGGAGTGTTTAGTGATGACGGCACATGGAATAGACCTGGATTCGGAAGCGATCCGTGACTTCCGCGCTAAGTGGAAGACCGAGGAGTTGAGCGTGTTCGGTTCGGGTTACTGCTGTATGAGGACGATGAAGCCTTCCTGGGTAAAGTGGTGATCGTTGGTGAGGATTTGGGCGATGTCTTCTTCGCGCATGGTATTCATGGAGATGCAGTCCACCATGCTGTAGGTTTTGTCCGGGCGGCTTTCGTAGAGCGCCATTCCCCCAAGAAAGTTAAGATGAGTCTGCGGTTTCACTGTGACGGACGGGTCTTCCAGTATACTGCGAACTACGGCAACGGCTTTTTGCCGCAGATATGGGCCACCCGAGGCCAGCGCGGTCAGGAACTCGGTAAGCACTTCCTCGGTAGTGACAATCTGCGCTTCTGCCACTCCTTGTCTTCCGTCGATCGCCGCCTGATGCCAGGAATCACGCGGATTGGCGATTGCAACCCAGTAGAGGGTATCTGCAAAGACCGTCATGTCTGTTTTGGCGCGCCATAGATATAGTGGTCCAGATTATCAGAGAGGTCTGGGGGCAGTTTTGCCCACTCCTCGTCGGGTACGTCGGCCATGATAGCGGCGATCTTTTCTTCGAGCGAGCGCGGATCGTCGGGGGCATCGGTTTCAGCACTGTGGGGCAGGATCGAGAGACGCACTCGACGGCCCTTCCAGTGCGGAAGCTGCTCTGCAATCTCCTCTGCCGTTCCTTCCACTATGATTGGACCAGAAACCATGGGTAGAGTTCCTCCTGACACCATTATACCATCCGGCCGGCGCTCGTCGCTGGGTAGCCTGTGCGCTTACGGCTCCGGGCGCGTAGCTTTCTGAACCCCGGCAGGATTCTCCCCATCTTGTCGAAAATATCGTCCGGGGTGAACTGTATGCCGTCTCCCAGTACGAACCACCGAAGGCGCCTCGTCCTCCGCATCGTCAGTTTTATTGCAGCCGTGTCGGCGATTGGCACGGCATATTGGTTTACGCGTTCTCCGGCCCTGGTGTGGACGTCTAGCCCTCAGATTGGGAAAACCGGCCGCCACCTTAGTATGCTGGTACCCAGGGACTGGGTTATGGGCCCACCTTTTGGCCTGCAAGAAACCGATGCCAGATGGACGACCTCGTTTCGGTGGTCTCCCCCGCCGGATCATCGACCAAAGTTCTTGAGATGGGTACTTCCCTACAATCCAGAAACTGCATATGTGCGCGTGAGTATCTACTGGGCGCGGAGTGGAAATCCATGGGGATACGCCCTTAGGGACGATGGCCACATAAAAACTGACATTTGGTCAGGCAGTCATTTTGCAAGTCGACGCGTAGTATTTTACGAATCACATACATTAGTGACTACAGATTACTGCCGCACGAATCGCCCCGCATTCAACGTCACCTACAAGAAGATTAGCAACAGCCTGAGGATTGAGTGAAAGCGATCGAATCACTGCGGAATGGGTTGTTGTACGCTACAATAGAAGCCGGGAGCATTTAGTGATGACGGCTCATGGAATAGACCTTGCTTCGGAAGCCATCCGTGATTTCCGCGCTAAGTGGAAGACCGAGGAGTTGAGCGTGTTCGGCTCGATCCTACGCGATGATATCCGGCCGGACAGCGATATCGATTTTCCGGCCGATTACGAGGCGGACGCGGAGTGGGACCTCTTCGACGATATGCACGTGCAGGATGAGTTTGCGGCAATCCTCGGGCGAGAGGTGGATGTTCTCGATCTGGAGGGCGTGGCGTCGAGCGACAACCGATTCTTGAAGAAGGGGATTCTTTCGACTGCGGAACGTGTCTATGCGCCGCGATGAAGTCTCGGTCGAAGACATCCGTAATGCCGCGCGCAGATGCCGCAGCTACATCGAGGGCATGCAGCGCGGACTTTCTGCACGATGACAAGACAAAGGCTGCGGTTGTCCGCTAACTGGAAATCATGGGTGAAGCAGCCTCCCGCGTATCTGCCGAGTTCCGCGGCGCGCATCCGCAGGTCGATTGGGATTTCCTCATCAGGATTCGCAACTTCCACTTCCACGTTTACGATGCCGTGAACTACGGCAAGGTCTGGTCCACGGTGACGAGGATGGTTCGGCGGGTTGAGGCTGCGGTTTTGGCGCTTCTTCCTACTGCGGAAGATGGCGAGCCGGTTTGCGCGAATAGGACAGCCCCGGAAACCGCCCGTTCGACGCAGTATTCCCCGCTCCCCCGCCCGTCCGCCCCGCCGGAGGCGGTATACTTCATTGAACAACGCAGTATCCAGCCACACTCCTGGGCCTGTGAGAAGCGGCCATGGGAAAGTCACATTAATCACCCGAAAGCGCGACGCAGCCAACGCCAATGACGGAACGTCCTGAGATACAGTCAGACTTCATCCGCGATGCGATCAAGGAAGATCTCCGCGCCGGGAGGTTCGACCGCGTCCACACGCGGTTCCCCCCGGAGCCAAATGCTTATCTCCACATCGGGCACGCGAAGGCGGTATGGATCGACTACGGCATCGCAATGGACTTCGGCGGCAAGTTCAACCTGCGGTTCGACGACACGAACCCCACGCGCGAGGAGCAGGAGTTCGTGGACGGCATCATCGAGGATGTCCGCTGGCTCGGCGCCGACTGGGGAGACCGGCTCTGTTTCGCATCGGACTACTTCGAGCAGATGTACGAGTGGGCAGAGGACTTAATCCGCAAGGGCAAGGCCTTCGTCTGCGACCTGACGGCGGAGGAGGTCAGCGCCACTCGGGGCACGCTCACCAGCCCCGGCACTATCAGCCCGTACCGCAATCGGAGCGTGGAGGAGAACCTGGACCTCTTCGCTCGAATGAGGGCCGGCGAGTTTCCCGACGGCGCTCGGACCCTTCGGGCGAAGATCGACCCTCCGGCAGGCTCAGGGCAAGCTATGGCCTCGCCGAACATCATGATGCGCGACCCGATCATGTACCGCATTATCCACGCCGAGCACCACCGGCAGGGCGGCAAGTGGTGCGTCTACCCGACCTACGACTGGGCCCACGGCCTCGAGGATTCCATCGAGGGCGTCACGCACTCCCTCTGCTCGCAGGAGTACGAGATCCACCGGCCGCTCTACGACTGGTTCCTGGAC
>JBGPOG010000241.1:0-6774 GCA_041487935.1 Chthonomonadia bacterium
CCCGTTTTGTAATTTCGTTGATCTCACCGGTTTCACGCCACATCCCAAACTGGCCGGTCCGAATGTATCTTGGTACGCTTTCCGTGGTTGCGCCGATCAGAGCCAACTCATAATCATGAATCGGTCCGGCCCCATTCATTGCAACGTGGGTTAGCAGCCCGCGATCCATCAAGTTAATAATGAAACGGGAATTTCCGCGGCGCAACACGTGCGCTCCCATGATCAGGATGACTGCAGCCCCTCGCCGGTGCGCGGCCTTGACGCGCTCGGCGATAACCCTTAGACTCGGATTATCGATCGGTTTTATGTCCGCATCCAGCGGAAGAATATCGCCAAGCTCCAGGTCGTTGGCGCGATTGGAAAGCGGCTCTATCAGAAGGCGGCTTCGGTCGAATTGCGGAAATGGCATAAAGGTCTCCAAGTAATCTTTAATGGGGCTTAGCGCGATGCGGCTTCGTCGATTCTGGCTTGGATGCCTCGCGAAAACTCAGAAGCAATATAGCAAGCACAGCTCGCGAATGCGATCAGCATCAAATACAGACCGAATTGGAAAGCTGAAGGACAATAAGTGAATCGCAAGACATGTTTACCGGCTGGGACGGAGACTTTACGAAAGATGCCGTCGCGCTCGATCGTGGCAGGGCTTCCGTCGATTGTGGCCACCCAGCCGGGATAAAACTGGTCTGCCAGGCGAAGCGTTGCTGGTGAGTCCGTCATTGTTCCGAGCGAGACACGGGTGCCAGCGTCCTCGAGCCAATCTACCGGAGTGGTGGTTCCACGAGCAGTAAGATAGCTCGCTCTGCCTCGGGCGCTCGACAGTGTGTACAGGTAGATTCCATCAACAAAGCGCTCGGCTGCACCCGGCAGTGACAGCGGCTCCAGGCTTGCGACCGTTTTCACTCCCGTGGATTCGGTTAGCGGGGACATTGGATTTTTCGCAAAGACCATATTCCCCACCTCTTGCGGACTGGAGTCCTGGCCGGCGAGCCGGTTCATGAAATCTTTGTATTGACCGGGAAAGAGCGAATCGTATCCTTGGACGTCCCGTAAGCCGAAGACCATCGCGCCGTTAGGCGGAAGAATTGCTTGCGGCCCCGCGAAGCTCCAGTTCCGATTGATCGGCATAATCCGATCGTGTCTTGCCGAATCCCTCATCGCGTCGATAGCCGCCGTTGAAGGATAGACCTCTCCTGGCGGGGATGTTGGATTGTAATTTATTCCCGTGGCAAACAGATCGGCGATAAGCAGGACGAATGGCGCTATCGCGATTGCACCGGTTCTCGCTTTACCCAAGCACAGCAAGAGCAAGAACCCCGCCGATATTGCAAGGAACACAAGCTGCCGCCCAAATCCGGAGTCTGCTCTTATCCCGTCCGGCAGTTGGCTCAAGGCCAGATAATAGACGCATATTCCGAACAATCCCAGTGCGATGAAACTAACAACGGCGGTCTTCACAGGCGTCGCATTGTCTTTAGCCGCCTTTTCATAACCGAGCGACGCCAACGCCGCAAGCGCAAAGGCCCAAAGCACTAGCGAGCGGCCAGGCGATCCGGATTGCCCAAAGCCAGGAAGATAAAAGTAGAACAGAGCGTCAACCGGCGTACCCAAGGCCAACAGGAGAGAAAGAATCGCCAATCCTCCGAAGTACGGAATGAGTCGTCCTTCTTGCCGGCGGCGAATTACGGCAAACGCCGCAAAACACAGTGGAAGCAGCCCTACGTACATAGCCCCTTCAGCATAATTGAAGTACATCCCTCCGCGGCTTTGTCCGACGTAAGTGGACACGATCCTTCCGCTGGCGCTGTCTTTAACCGCAGCCGATGGGTTGCCGAACATATCCGGAACAAACAGTGTGGCAAGCGCCCCCGGGCTGACGGCGTACGCTGTGTAGGCCGCATAACCCGCTGCACTCGGAGCGGTCCTTCGATGTGATTGCCGGGACAATTCCAGCGAAGACAGAACCTGCGGCCCGGCGATCATCCCGGCAATGACAAGAGCAGCGACAAGGCGGGCCATTTTGCCAACAAGCGTCCTCGATCGAATTTGGAGCCGATTCGATCCTGTTTCGCCGGTATCTTGGGAATCTATATCCGCAGGAAACAGAATACAGTAAATCGCAAGCAAGATTGCAGCCAGAACAACATAGAATGCAATTTGAAGGTGCCCGCCGAGAATACAAATACCGAGGCAAATCCCGAGAGAAAGAACCCGGGCAATGGGATTCGCGCCTGAATTGACAAAAAGCCTGCGGGTAAGAACCAACACCAAAGGCAGCCAGCAGGATGTCGCCAGGAAGGTGGGCAGATGCAGCCAAGTAACCTGCCAGGTAGAGAACGCATACGTGATTCCACCGATTGCGCCGCCACCGTTGCTTACTCCCAGTTCGCGTAAGAAGAGCCACATAAAGCTCGCAGCAAGTATGAGGTGCAAGAGCACATTGATTCCGGCTGCCCGCTCGATGGGCACGATATAATAGATGAAATTCAGAGGATAGAAGACGGCGGATTGACTGTTCGCCACGAACGGAGTCCCGCAAAACTGGTACGGGTTCCAGAGAGGGATCGTGCCGGAGCGAATGGAATCTGCCGCGAACTTCCGCCATGGGTAGAATTGACCTACCGAATCGTACATCAAGGGATTCCAGGGCGGGCGGGCGTCAGGCGCGGAAATGCTCGACCAGGGTGCGAGGTATTTGAGAAAGCCTGCCGGTACAAAGACCTTATTGCTAAATAAGACCGGCCAGAGGAATACACAGCCTATTAAGACAAAAAGAGGAAGCGGCCAGCGCCGCTGGAGCCAGGGCAGCAATGTTGCCGACTTCCTTAAGATGGAGACCTAAGCGAAGAATACGATGTTCTTCTTGGCGACCTCGTTATCCGAGTCCCGGCGAAGAACCTCCTCGAACCCGGATTTAGCATCTTCGTACATTCCAAGCATCGAAAAGGTCAGCGCAAGGTCGTTGCGAGTAACGAGGTTCGAATCGTCCAGAGAAACAGCCTTCTGGAGTTCCGCTATCGACTCGTCGAATTCTCCAATGAATCCGTAAACGAGGCCCAACTGATGATGCGCCTCGCCACTATCGGGTTCTTCCGCCAATGCGGAACGCAACTCGGCCAGCGCTTCATCGTAATTGCCTTCAATCTTGTACGCGATGCCGCGCTCGAGATGAAGGTTGCCAACCAATCCCATTTGGCCAGCTCTCCTTTGGCGCGGCAGTCGTATCGCGCCATCGTACTTTAAGTCGAGTACCGTGGCACTACCGCCGATTGTTCGGGAACCGTCTCCCCCAAATGACTGCTCAGTATAACATGGGCCTTAAAAAAAATCAAGCGAAAGTCGATTACTCCAAGGGATAAAGTATCGCATATCGTACAGACCGGTTCAGGCAAGCCGGCCATCGCACAAAACGAGAGACCTCCGGGCGGCTTCGGCCAGCCGTTCGTTGTGCGTGACTACAACGACCGTCAAGTTGTCGCTTCCCAACGACGAGAGCAGGTCGATAATCCGTTCGGAAGTTTGAGAGTCGAGATTGCCGGTTGGCTCGTCCGCCAGGAGCAGGCTCGGAAAATTGACCAGGGAACGTGCAATCGCAACGCGCTGCATTTCGCCGCCCGAGAGCTGAGATGGACGGTGCGAGCGCCGGTGGGCAATGCCAACGCGATCCATCAGATCTGTCACACGATCTTTTACCTGTCTGCCGCTGAATAGCCCCGGCAGCGCAATGTTCTCCGCAACGGTTAACGTTGGGATCAGCCCGAAATGCTGAAAGACGAATCCGATCTCGTCCCGGCGCAGCCGCGTCAATTCCGAATCCGACAGATTTGCCAAATTGCGCCCGGCAATCGACAGGCTCCCGGACGAAGGCCGATCCATTCCGCCAAGAAGCTGGAGCAGCGTCGTCTTGCCGGCACCCGATGGGCCGACCACGGCGACAAATTCTCCTCGTTCGATCTCGAACGACACGCCATCCACCGCGCGGACTTCCTCTGCGCCACGATGATAGATTTTGGTCAGGTCTCTTGCGCGAACGACTACGCATAACTCAGACGATTTCTCCTGCCGAACGACGCCCAACGTTATGCCCCTCCCGCGGCGCGGATTGCTTCAACAGGAGCCATTTTGGCAGCTCGCCAGGCCGGCAGCAAGCCGGCAAGCGTACCGATTACTAGTGTCGAAACGAGGCACAACGCAATGACAAGCGCTTCCGGCCGGACGAGCGTTCCATGGGGCGCGAACGGCAATCGCGACCTGAGCCACTCTTCGATCCAGCGAGAGCCAAACGCGGCAACCACGATCCCCACTGCGCACCCGGCCATGCACAACGCCTGCGTCTCCACCCAGATCAGGCTGAAGATATTCCCGGCAGATGCCCCGATCGCGCGCAACACGCCGATCTCGCGCGTCCTTTCAACGACCGCCATTAGCACCGTGTTGCTCAACCCGGCTCCCGCCGCAAGGAGCGCCACCAGCGCCACACAGCCAAGCAGCATGCGCGTGCTCTGGACCAGGTTTTCAATCGTGTGGAATAGATGGGCCAGCGGAACCACGTTCATTTCCAGGCCGGCGCCACAGCCCCGCAAAGAATTTACGACTTCTTCCATTCGCTCGGGCCGATCGAGGCGGACCAGGATATGCGTAAGTTCCTGCAGCCGTCCGAAAATACGTTGCGCGTCCTTTAACGGGAGGAAATAAAACAGGTCGTCCGCTCCTTGCGTCGCGTCGATCACTCCGCTGATCTTTGCGGTTCGATTCGGAAGCCCGGGTAATCCCACGGTCTCTCCGATGCGCCACTTGTGAGATGAGGCCTGTTCCGATCCGACCAGCACTTCGCCGGACGCGGGAAACCGGCCCTGAACCCGCCAGGTCCGCTTGACGCCAAGAATGTTTCGCTCGACTCCGCAATAGACACTCTGGACGCCGGTATCGGGGGTGTACACCGCGGACATGAAAACCGGCGCGGCTACCGAGACATTCGGAGTGGTTCGCACGCTCTCCAGGTATTCGCTTTTCAAATAGCATGGCCAGCTTGCGCCGTGCAGTGCGATAGAGGCCGCGTCGTACGGGCAGCCCTTCGGGACGACGAGCAAGTGCGCGCCCAGACGGTCCAGCTCGGACTTGAGCCCGGACTGATACCCGCGCTGGAACGAGACAAGCGAGTAGAGCGCAGCGACAGCGATGGCCACACCTGCAGCCGTAACACTGCTGCGAAGGCGGCGTCGGGATAGGTTCTTGATTGCCAGGCGCACGAGCTCAAGTATCAACTGTCGCTCTCCGAATAAAACATTCGATAATTTAGACTACCGATATATAGCCGTTCAATACTTTGATGAATTCCAGTGAGTTGCAACAACTCTTCACGGTACTTTTTATTACTGATTACCGACGACTCACCACCGATCATTTCTGCCATCGCCGGCTAGTCAGCCCGCAAGGCTTCGGCGGGACGCAGCCGGCACGCTTGCCACGCTGGATAAGATCCAGCGAGAATCCCCACGATCACCATCAGCAAGAGACACTTCAAGATCGATCCGGAGGTCAACAACGGCAGTCCGGCTTCCGGCGCAAGCGGAATGAAGGGCCGCACAATCCGTTCGATCGCGCGGCCAAACACAAGTGCGAGCGCCAGCCCGGCCAGCCCTGCTCCCAACGAAAGCGCAAGTGATTCGAATGTCATGAGCGCAAACGATCCCGCTCTGGAAATGCCGATCGCGCGAAGCACGCCCAGCTCTCTCGTGCGCTCGATAACCGCCGACATCATTGTGTTGAAGACTCCGAGTGCGCTGATTGCGATGGCCACAATCGATATTGCCAGAATGAGCGACCTCGTAGCTCCCACGAGATTCAGGAACGTGCCCATCATCTCGGTCAGGGTAACTACTTGCGCGCCCTTCACCTGCTGCAGCCGATCCGCCGCATCCGTTACGAGTGCAGGATCTTTCAGCCGGATGGCGATCGCTGTCAGGCGGCCCGGCTGCTTGAACATCGCCTGGGCGGTCGCCAGGGGGACGAAGAACAGGCTGTCGTCGCTGGTACCGCTGCGTTCGAGCACTCCGCAGACCGTCAGCTCGCGCCCGGTTTCCGGACTGTAAAATTGGTCGCCAGGTTTGCGCAACTCCGTCGCCGCCGCTTCGGCGCCCAGGATGACTGTATCGGGTCCTGAAAACCAAGTAGACCCGGATTTCAACTTCCACCACGGTTTTAGGGCGAGTGCGGAGTCGTCTATCCCAACCCATAAATCCGTACGTCCTTCGTTTAGCCGCGGCACTACGGCTGTGTAGATCGGTCCCGCAACGGCGACGGCGGGGTCATTTCGAACGACACGAAGGGCGTCTTCCGGTATCGTCACGTCCAGCGCCTTGCCCTTTAACACCCTCGCGGCCGCGTCATACGGACAGCCCAGGGGCACCAGCATCATCTGCATACCCATTCGGTCGAGCTCGCCCCGGAGACCCTTCTGATATCCCTCGCCAAAGGAAAGCAGGCATGCAAGCGCGCAAACAGATACAGAAAGCCCGGCCACCGTTAAGCCGGTTCTAATCGGACGTCTCAACAGATTCTTGATCGCGAATTTTAGCAATTCGAGCTTAGCCTTCTATCTCAATGCATATGTATCTGAGGGCGAACGGTTTGATTCTCCCCAGCGTCGAATTCAACCATGAGCGTCCGTACTGAGGAAGCGATTGCCTCTGCAACCGGCCGAGCCGCAATCGGAGCATGCGGCATGTCTGCAAGATCGTCAACTTCCTTTCCGCGAAAGGATGGGAACCACGTGGC
>JBGPOG010000242.1:0-6766 GCA_041487935.1 Chthonomonadia bacterium
AGTAACCCGCACCCTTTTCCTCGGCGGCATGGATTGCTCCCAGGCCACTTTTCCCCGCGGCTTGGAAGATAATATCTGCGCCCTGGCGGATCATCTCACGTGAAAGCTCTGTCCCTTTGGATAGATCGTTAAAGTCGCCGGTGTACTTCGGAATCATTCGGACGTCCGGCCTCGCGGTCCGCGCACCGGCGTAGTAACCGCTCTCGAATTTCGTGATGAGGGCGCCCTCTTTTCCTCCCAAAAAGCCAATCGCGCCCGTCTTCGTCATGCGCCCTGCGAGGTATCCCGCGAGGAAGCAGCCCTCCTCTTCACGGAATTTGATCGATAGCGCATTCGGAGCAGTAGGGGCGCTGCCATCAATAATGACGAATTTGGTGTTCGATTTTGCTGGAGCTACTTCACTGAGAGCGTCCTCCATCAAGTAGCCAACCGCAAAGACGACGTTGTTACCCTGATCGGATAAGGTGGATAGATTCGTGACATAGTCGCTCTGGGAATGGCTTTCGAGGTACGCCGGAGTAATGCCGAGTTCTTTCTCGGCACGCTTCAATCCCGACCATGCGGAAGCGTTAAAGGATTTGTCATCGATTCCACCTGTATCCGTCACGACGGCCGCTTTGAATGTTTTGCCGGTAGCGCCCGTCGAACCGGAAGCTCTCCCGCCATGCGCGGTACCGCCGTTCTGGTTCCCGCAACCGGACAACAATATCACCCCGGCGAAAAGCAACCAAACCCGCCAAAACCTCAAAACCGGATCCCTCCTCCGTCGGGATGACAATACAATCGCGACACTCGTTTCATCAAAGACTTAACAGCGCGCGCGAATTACCACTCACCCACTCACCACTCACTCACTCACTCACTCACTCACGCCTTCGGCTTGTGAAGCGACTCGCCCTTGACGTCGAGCGCCGCCTCGTGAATCGCCTCTGCAAGAGTGGGATGAGCGTGTATCATTGTCATCAGCTCGTCGACTGTCGACTCCAGCTTGATCGCCGTAACGCCCTCGGCAATGAGATCGGATGCGTGCGGGCCAACAATGTGAACTCCCAATACCTCGCCATATTTGCGCTCGGAAACGATCTTAACCATCCCCTCCTGGTGGCCGATCGCCATCGGCTTCCCAAGCGGACGGAACGGAAACCTTCCCACGAGCACGTCGTATCCGGCCTCGCGGGCTTCCTTCTCGGACATGCCGACCGTCGCCAGCTCGGGATCGGTAAAAACCGGCCCGGGCACGGCCCGGTAGTCTATTTTGGCCTCGTGTCCCATCGCGTTTTCGGAGGCGACAACTCCCTGATGCGAAGCCAGGTGCGCCAGAAGCATCTTCCCGGTCACGTCTCCGATGGCGTAAACGCCCGGCACGTTCGTCTGCAGCTTTTCGTTGACGGGGATTCTCCCCTTATCGACCTGTATACCGGCCCGGTCGAGGCCCAGGTCATCGACGAGCCCCCGGCGCCCGGCTCCCACGAGAATGACCTCGCATTCGACCGTCTGGTCACCCTTCTCCGTCGCGACGGTCGCCTCGAATCCGCCACCCTTGCGTTTTACCGCGCTCACTTTGCTGTTCAGGAGAAACTCGATTCCCTGGCGCCTGAGCGACTTGCGAAGCTCCGCCGCGATCTCCGAATCCACAACCGGTAAGATTTCGCCCATCATCTCCACGACAGTACACTTGGCGCCGAGCCCGTTGAAGACGTATGCAAACTCCAACCCGACGGCGCCGGCGCCGATGAGGAGCATGGTCTTCGGGACCTTGCCGGCGCACACGGCGTCGTCGCTCGTCCAGATGCCGTCCCCTTCCAGGCCGGGAACCGGTGGGATGATTGGTTTAGAACCTGTTGCCAGGATGATGTTGGCAGACGTAAAGTTCTGGGTGGATCCATGTTCTGAAGTAACTTCCACGCTGTTCGGTCCGGTCAGCCGCGCGTATCCTTCCACCATTCGCACGTGGTTGCTTTTCAAGAGGGTCTGAACGCCGCCCCGCTGAGTGGCAACGATCTTGTCCTTCCTCTCCATGATCTTGCCGAAGTCGAAGGTGATTTCGCCGGCAATCACGCCCATCTTGGCCGCTTCTCTACAGGCGATCAGTCTCTCCACGCTGGCGATCATGGCTTTTGTCGGGATACATCCCCAGTTCAGGCAAACGCCGCCCCACTCTTTAGAATTCCTCTCGATACAGATAACCCGCCCGCCGAGCTGGGCGGCGCGTATCGCGGCAACATATCCCCCTGGCCCGGACCCTATCACAATCACGTCGGCGTCGAATGACCCCGATGGCGACATAAGCTCTTGAACCTCCTGTTGAATCTGCGCGCGCACGTCGTCGTCCGGAAGGGCTGGAATGGCAGTCCCACGCGGAAGCTCTTCACGAACGGGCGGTTCTGCAAGGCGCGCTTTTTCGGCCCCTTTACCCACCGCACCCTCCTTCGTACAAACAGAATGCTGAGCGCGGAGACCGGAGAAACGGGACGAAGCCCTACCGGCGCTCACGCCTCAGCACTGAGCGGGAAACCGCGCCCATTGTAGCACACGGGCGAAGCGTCTGGCAATTATAGTGTAAGCTCGGAGGAACTACCGGGCGGGGCTTGAGTTTACGGGGATGCGATTGAACTGCGCCTGCCAGATAACGTTGCGAATCGCTTCCAGCGCAGACTGCGCCGCAGCTTCCGTGGTGGATTTCACTGCGCGCGCATCCGTCTCACTGAATGCGATTAGAACGTGGCTCCTCGCCTGGATGCCGGCCTTATCGGCGGTCAGCTTCACTTCATACATCTGTACGTCCTGATCCATGAGGCTGTCGAAATCTGATGCCAGCTTCTTGGCGCGCTCGTCGGCCGTTAGCCCGCCAATCGAAGTCAAACAGGCGATCACCGTCTTGTTCACGGCAACCTCCGCGACCGGCACTCCGTTCATCGACTTCATGGTCAATTTGGCGCCGAGAGTCGGGTCGGTCGTACGGCGGTTGACTGCAATGTGCATCGATTCTAGCTGCGCGAGAAGAGCCTTGGCGCGTTCGGGAGATGGAGGGTGCGTGCGGTAGATGCCGAGGATTCGATCCGGGCCTCGCGCCTCGTCGCGAGCGAGCCGTTCCATAAACGTCAGCAGCCCCACCGGATTATACTTCGTCTTCTGGAGGTAACGGACTCCCGCCTGGTCGGCATCTTTCTCGGCTTCGATGCCGTAAGAATTGAGCTTCGCAACCGCGTAGAGCTGAGCGCCGACGGCAAGCGCGTTGGCGTTTTCGCTCGACCTGCCCGCGAATGCGGCCGCAAGCAGCGCAGCCAGAAGGTACGGCTGCATCTTGTTCTGCTCTCGGATCAGCTTCATCATGTGATGGTGGGCCGCATGAGCGCATTCGTGCGCGAGGACTCCGGCGAGCTCGTCGTCCGACTTACAGTAATCCAGAATCCCCTTGTTGACGTAGATGAACCCTCCGGGGAGCGAATAGGCATTCGGGTCCTTGTCGTCGACGATCTTGAATGTGTAACTGAACTTCTTAAGCTCCGGACTGCCCCATGTCGCGGGAACGACCGTCGTATTCGCGGCGACGGCGATGTCTTGTCCGATCCGGTTCACCCGTTCCAACAGCTTGGCGTCACTCACCAGGCGAACGGTCTTGTCATTCTCCGCCGCATTCTCCCGCCCGAGCTTGACCTCGGCATCTTCCTCGCCGGGCTTGGGTTGTTTCTGGCTGAACGCCGACGTTGGGATCGTCAAGAGCAACGCTACAAGCGCTGCAAACCTTTTGTACCACGTTCTTCGAAGCGGTTGAAATCCCACTTGCTTACTTTCTAATGGCCGAATTAGTGAAGCCTCTCCATACAAATCCGTCTTGGTTGGCCGGTCGAACGCAAACTGCCATCTATTTAGACGGGCAATTGCGCCAATGGTTCGTTTGCGTACCACTGTTCTACTACATTCTACGCCATAAGGCCACACTTCATTGCGCAAATCTGCCGTTTTCGAAGCTCGCTTGACTTTCACCACCCAACTTGTGATACTATATTGTGGTTCGTGGGGGTGTAGCTCAGTCCGGTTAGAGCGCCTGCCTGTCACGCAGGAGGCCGCGAGTTCAAGTCTCGTCATCCCCGCCACATCTTTGACCCATCCGCTCGCAGGAATTCGACCGGTTTCTCCGAAATACTCCCCCTGTTCGCCTGGACTTTACGACCCTATTCAGCCAGTCAGTTAAGCGGCACTCGCGCTATCCATTCCATTAAAGGAACCAGTGTAATGCGTAAGACGAAAAAGAGCCGCATCGGCCCATTTACCTTATTTGGAATAGTTCTTGGCGGCCTGCTGGTGCAGACAGTCTCGCCTCCTGCAAATGCCCAAAGCCCGGATACTACTATATTGAAGGCCCAGAATACGCTCAAAGAGATAGGCGTTCTACTGGATTCGATTCTCGGGCGTCAAGCAGCCAGGAGCCGCTCCGGGAATTCCCCCAAGGAATCCGGCGCTGATGACGCGAGGGACTGGAAAAGCCTGTTCGACGGCAAGTCTCTTGGCGACTGGAAGCGCACCGATTTTGCCGGCGGCGGCGAAGTTCAAGTGGTGAAGTCCTTCCGGAGCGGTTCGCCCGCAATCGTGGTGCGCTTTGGCGAACCGATGAGCGGCTTCAACTGGACGAAAGACGTGCCGAAGACCAATTATGAAATCAGCCTCGAGGCGATGAGGATCGACGGCGGCGACTTCCTATGCGGGCTCACGTTCCCCGTCGGAGACTCGTTTGCAAGCCTGATCGTTGGCGGTTGGGGCGGCGGCGTTGTCGGGATCTCGAGTATCGACGACCGCGACGCCTCCGAGAATGAGACAACCAAGTATATGGGTTTTCCAAAGGACCGCTGGTACCAGATCCGTTTGCGGATCACACCCGCGAAACTCCAGGCGTGGATCGACAACAAGAACGTCGTAGACCAGATCATCACGGGCCACAGGATCTCGCTGCGCCCCGGCGAGATATCACATTCGATCCCTCTCGGCATTGCGACATATCGGACATCTGCGGCCTTCCGGAAGATAAGGATGCGTCCAGTCGCCGCGAAATTGACTCAGGCACCACAAATTGCGCGAACCCAAGCCACTGATTAACGGCTTACCCGCGTGGTGTAGTGAGGAAGAGGACCGTTAAGGAAATACTGGATGCCGCTCACCCAGGGCTTCTGGAGATACAGTCCCCGGCTGTAGATAAACGGGATCACCGGTAGTTTGTCAAGCAGTATTTGATCGGCTTGGCGGTAGTACGATGCCCTCTTGTTCTCGTCCATCTCCTGGTCGCCCAGGTCGCAGAGTCGGTCGAATTCCGTATCGCTGAACTTCAGCGCGTTGTAGCGAGCCCCGGTGCGAAACAAGAACGACAGAAAATCGCGCGGATCCAAAGCTACCCAGCCTTCAAGATAAAAGGAAAGCTTGCCCTTGCCGGTATCGGAGTAGAAGGTGGCCGCTTCCCTTGACTGTAAATTCACGGAGATGGTTAGTTCCTTCTTCAGGTAGTCGCGAATAAGCTGCGCCGTCGCCTCGACCTGGGGGTTTTTCTGCACGTAATAGAGGGTAACCGCGGGAAATCCGTTGCCGTCCGGAAAGCCTGCCTCCGCGAGCAGCTTTCGGGCGGCAGCAGGATCGTGGGGGACCTTGCGTATGTTTGGATCGTATCCCAGCGCCCCGCTCGGCAGGAAGCCTCCGGCCGGTTGGACGACGCCTGAGTACGCCACTCGCACGATTTCATCGCGGTCGATCACCATGGCAATAGCTCGCCGCACTCGAATGTCCCCGAATTCCGGCTGCTGCCTGGCGTTCATCGCGACGTATCCGGGGGACGCAAACGGAACCGAGACGCATTGCCCGGACAGCTTGGAGTTGTTCTTATCCTGCGCGAAGTCTTTTACCGAGTCCCACAAAAAGTCCAGCTCGTCGTTCTCATACTTGATGTGCGCCGTATCCGGGTCGATCACGATGGGCCGTTCGATCCGATCGACCGGCGGCTTGCCGTTCCAATAATCCGGGTTCGACTCCAGCACGACGCGTGTTCCATGCCGGTACTCCTTGAGCACGAACGGCCCGGAGCCGATGGACGATTTCTCGTCGATACTGCCGCCGCTCCGCTCGATGGCCTCTTTGCACACCACAAAAGTTGTTGCCGGGCTGACGAGAAAGTAACCGCAGGGACGGACGAGCGTGATCTGGAGCGTCCGCGAATCGATGGCCCTCATGCCGGGCAGGTCCCGGCGCTTGCCGGCCAGAACTTCCGCGGCGCCTTCGATATCGATCAGGATGGGGCCGGCAATGGGGGATTTGGTCTCCGGCCACAGATCCCGCTCGTAACTGTACTTCACATCGGCCGCGGTGACCGGTCGGTTGTAGGGCGAGTGGAATTTCGCGTTCGCACGGAGATGGAAGGTCCATGTTTTCCCATCCGCAGAAACCTCCCACTTCTCCGCAATGCCCGGAGCAGGTTTGGAATTCCGATCGAGGATCACCAGCCCTTCGTAAATATTCTGGAGCAACTCGCCGGTCGTAAACGCCTCATTGAGCGCGGGGTCCAACGCAGTCGGTTCTTCCTGCAGCGCGTACCGCAAGACATTCGCTCGCCCGGCGCCGTCGTTGCCGCCGCGGCCGCAGCCGGCGATAAGCACTAGGACTAGAGCGCAGATCACAAGTATTCGCAATTGGCTCCTCTTTGTATTCGCTGGGACTAACGGTCCGTACGGATGTGGAGATGCTCGCGTGGACGAGTCGCTAGTGTCGTGTCTCAATAACGTCATTA
>JBGPOG010000243.1:0-6762 GCA_041487935.1 Chthonomonadia bacterium
ATCAACTGAATCCCAACGAATGGATCTCCGTCCAGGAAGCCGCCCGGCGGCTCGGACTTACGAACGTGCAAATGGAGCGCATCCTCGCCTGCGGCCCCCTCTATTCGAAAAAGATCGGTTCCCGCAGGATCGTCTTCACCGCCTCCGTCGCCAGGCTGCTCGAACAACAGCAACAAAAGAAATCCGCGTCTGCGAAAGGCTCTGCCGACTACCCAATCTCCGACGCCGAGCGCCAAACCAGCCACATCCAATCCATCCTAGACTCCGCCTCCCCACAACGCCTGAACACCCCAACACCCGAGCACCCGTACCTCTACACCTCCACACCTCCAAACCTCGACACCTCCACACCTCCAAACCTCGACACCTCCACACCTCGACACTCCCAACCCGCTCTCCAAATCGAACGCCGCATCTGGCGCGACCCCGGCCGCGCGGACTACTGGATTCCCTCAGACCGCGCCGCCGGAATCCTCAACATATCCACCACCATGGTCTGCCGCCTCGCGTCATGGGGCAAGCTCGAGCGAGAATGGGCCGACTGGAAGACCAACCAACCGGTTGATCCTGCCAAGTTCTCGGGCCGCCGAAGAGCCATGTTCTCACTGCGAGAAGTTGAAGCCCGCGCCGCCCGCCAGGAGGAAAAGCGCGCCGGCCTCACCTACGGCGCCAAAGACCCCGAGCGCCCATTGCGCCCTCCATCCCGCCGTTCAGTAAACGATCTGCCGCCCGGCGGACTATTCTCAATAACCGAAGCCGCCGCAATCCTCGGCATACACCGAACCGGCATCGGCCAGATGGTCCGCCGCGGACGCCTCTACGCCTGGCAGGCACAAAGCGGCAAGCGCGGATCGAAAATGTACGTGAGCGCGGCCCAGATCCGGCGGATAGCCTCCGATCCCGGCCGCCAAAAACGCCGCCAGAGCCAGGCCGACTGCCGCAAGCCGGGCTACAAGAAAAAACAGCGCCCGGTGACGGCGTTCCAGGAACAATACCGCCTCTGGGAAACCACCGGCAATGCCCTAAAAAAGCGGCACCGGGGATTCTACACCACCCCCCAGGCCGCCCAGGCCCTCGGCGTCTCCACAAACACAATCCACACCATGCGAGCCAATGGGAGACTGAAGGGATACCGCTCCCCCTCCGGCGGCGACAACCGGAGAATATTCAACCGGAGAAGATGGTGGTTCTACAAAATCGAGGACGTCGAGACCCTACTCAACAGTGAAGACTACCAGCGCAAACGCAAAGCCTACTGGAAGTGGCGCATGCCCTGGGCCTACGGCGAAGAAGCCAACGCAGAGCCGCCAAACGAAAACGAATGGTACCCGCACCAGATTGACCACTCGCCGTCGGCGGCGGAGAAGATGAAAATGGAAATGGAGGGATGGTGATCTTGAATGGTGGTTTTGCAATGAGTCCTTCAGTCATGCAGGGCAACCCAAGCCGAACGGTGAATTGATTTCCGGTTATTCTAGTGAGATTTGAGTAACAAACCATTAAGGTATTCATAGAGGTGGCTTAAGGGGACCGCATTGCACATCGAGAGGTATTTGGCAGACATTTCCAGCAGCGGCGCGGTCAGCGAAATCGCCTACTATACGCCGCTGGCAACCCGCATTTGTCACGAAATCCTCAACTATCCTCTCAAGAACCTGCTAATCAACAAATCCGGCTCCAGCGGTATTCCGGACATACGCGTCCTCTCCGTCCACGATAGATCCGAATGGGTCGTCTGTGAAGCAAAGCTGAACGATGAGGAGATTCGGGACGAGAGCTGGCGCCGGCGGCTCTGGCAGGATCAGGTCGTTGCGAAGCGCTACATTGGCCCCGAGACCGTCTTCGTTCTGCTATGTTCCCCTCTAGCCTTTAGGATTTGTAACGTTAACGGCGCCGTGGTTGGCGGAGTAGATATTGTCCCGGAGCGCCAGGTGGTTCGAGACGCGAAGACGGGCGAAGAGCTGCCGCTCAAAGACGCATCCATCAAGGCTCTGCTTCGTCTTGTTTCCGCTCAGGCTTCCGAAGAGCGGCCTCAGTATGTCGCATTCCGGCAGGGAAGTCTTGAAGGGGGCTACATTCCACTCGAACCGGACACTCTGCATCTATTGCGTCCCGTGTTCGAATATGGACTACGGGAGCTGAAGAAGTACTGCAGCGATGCCTTCGAGATCATCAAGAACGAATTTGCATTGGCGGAGGCTGAGCGCGAAAAAATCAAAGAGCAGCTAGTGATCGTCGGTACGGAGTCCAAGCTATTGGGGCGCGTGAAGAACCGCGAGCGGGCAATCAAGCGGAAATACCGAACCGCCCTCCAGGTGATGGAAGAAGACTATCCGCAGTTCAAGCACGATCAGGCGTACGCCGGTACCGAAAAAGAACACCACTTCGAAGACATTTTCGTGACCAATGCGGCTTATGTGGCACTGACCCGCCTTTTCTTCGTGCGGATTTGTGAAGACCTGGAGCTGACGACCCGCAAGGTCTCCCACGAAGGGCCTGGACTCTGGAGCCGGTTTGTCCAGCATATCAAGTACCAATATAAGGACCTTCTCGCCGTTGCGTACCAGGACGCAAGCCACATCTATTCCCGCCTGTTCGAGAGCACCGTGTTCGATTGGGGAGGCGAGGGGAATGGACAGCTCAACCGTATTCTGGAAGAGATCCTTTTCCGGCTGAACGCCTTCTCGTTCGCCAACGTGGACAGGGACCTGCTGGGCGCCGTTTACCAGTATTTCCGGCCTCGCGCGGAGCGAAAGAGGCTGGGTGAATACTATACTCCCGCGGAGGTTGTCGATTACATTCTGGCACGGACGGGAATTGCAAGAGACCCGGACCTGCTTGTGAAGAGGATTCTCGATCCCGCGTGCGGTTCGTTTACATTTGGCGTCCGGGCGATTGTGCCGCTGCTGGAAGCCGGCGGACGTCTCACGGCAAGAAACAAGATTGCCGCCGTCCGGAAGTGTCTGGCGGGCCGGGATATCAACCCCTTCTCTGTGTTTCTTTCGCACCTGAGTCTGCTTTTCACCATGCTGGAAACCTACCGGGACGCTAAGATAGAGGACCCTGAATTCCGGCTTGGTGGATTTGACGTAGCAAACCTGAACTCGTTAGCGCCGGAATCTCACCAGGCCGAGCTGGCCCTGGGACTGGACGAAACGAACGAAGGGATTACCGATAAGGTCTTTGACTATGTCGTGGGCAATCCGCCGTTTGTGCGCAACGAGAGGCTGCCGGATAACGACCGCGAGGCGCTTGAGGCAACATTTGCAAACCTGCGCTCCGGGAATACGGACCTCGCCACCTATTTCCTGTACAGCGCTCTGAATAGCTGGCTCAAAGAGGGCGGCGTACTGGGAATGGTAGCGCCCATTGGCCAGGCGAACTCGGATAACGCGAAAACGCTCCGAACGATTCTCGCGCAGTATACGATCTTCGAGATCGTTTCGCTGGAGTGGATGGCCAAAGAGGTATTCCCGGACGCGGACATCATCCCCATGCTCCTATTTGTAAAGAAGCAGGCGCCGCCAAAGGACCACAAGATTTCGGTGGTGAGCGGTCTGGCAAGCAAGGCGGAGTTGGCGGAGGCCACTGCGGAAGGCGCGTTCCGTTCGCAGCACGTATCGGAGATCGATTACGAAAGGTGGCTGAATGTCAGCCCCACAGGGGACTGGCCCTTGGATGTAACGGCGCGAGACATACCGATTCTGGAAAAGCTGAAGGAAGGTCCGCGGTTGAGCTCTGCGGCACAGGCGAAATATGGCATAAAGCCGGGCGGGGGAGTCACTGGCCTAATAAGGCTCTTGGAGGGTACAAAACGTGGCGGGTCAGAAGTTGAAATGGCAATGGGCCAGCACGTTTGCGCATTTGGGATAACTAACATGGTCGAGGCTTTGGACCTTGACAGGATAGCACGAGCCTCCGACCGCAGTTTATGGGGCGACCTCACGTTTTTCAGGAACAATGCCGGTATCCGCAACGATACGGGTCTCGAATTCGAGTTTAAGCAGACAAGTCTGCTATCCGCCTCATCACCATCGGACACGTTGTACTGTGTTGTTCCAGCGATTTATACTACATTGGTCGCCGCCGTGGCTGATCCGCTCGAAATTGCCGCACACAACAGTGTCTTGATTGCAGTACCAGAGAAGTCAAGCGCCTACGTATTAGCAGGAATCATAAACTCCCAGTTGTGCAGATATTTCTCATTTTTGACGATGCGGGCCGCGATTCTCCTACGCAGGCGCTGCAATTGGTATCCCCGCGTGCTTAAGAACCTGCCCTGGCCCTCTCTCCCCGCGCAAACGGCGCAACGTTTGCACGACCTTTCCAAGCAAGCAACCGCCGTATCCGGCGGGACCTCCTTGAACGAGGTTGACGTCTATTCGAGTGCGATTGCGAATATCAATGATATGGCCGAGGCCGGGCGGCTGGGGGTTCATATGGAAAGCGCGCTGGACGCAATAGATGTCTCGGATCTGGCGGCTGCCGTACAGGAAGGAAATGCGTTAAGGGCTGGGCAAGCTACGGTCCACGCCGCCGACCCGGACACCCTGCTTCTAGCTAAGATGGCGGCGCTGGCTGGCGAGGCGGAGTTGCTCGATAGCCAGGCGCTTCAGGAGCTTATGCTGCCGGCGAATGCAGCCGACCGAGCAAGGATCGCGGCCGATGTGCGGGACCTGGAGCGGAAGTTGGAAGACGCCAAATCGCGGATGGAGGCAATTACGGAGGAGATCGACGAGATCGTGGCCGCCGGACTAGGGATCTCGCTTCAAGAGCACGCGGTAATCAGACAGCGATGTACGGAATTCCCGCTAAGCGTGACGGTGGGTAGGCCCAGGTACGTTTGGAGCCCGGATCGCAAGCGGCAGGCGCGGAGAGTCTACGCACAGGGGCAGCGGTTTAAGTAGGTGCGGGTCGGCTTGTGAGGAGTGCGTCTGAACCATGATTTGCCGGATTGAGTGATTACCATGAAACGGCGAGGGCAATCATGGCAAATCCCAAAATCATGCGAATCACGTGCGAGGCGTGGGAGCGGGAGATCGATGAGCTTGTGGCGGGGGTGTATGGGGTGTGAGGATAAATAAGGTATAACTTATCGTGAAACGCAAGTTTCTGCCGTTCAACTCGGGCATTATTCGGGGTGAGTTTCTGGGCTGCCGGCTTTCGACCGCGCCAGGTTGATGCGCGCTATGAAGCGATATCAGGACGGCACGGAGGGCGATGCCAGGCCAGCCGATATCGATTCTTACGAAGGCGGGATTCATCGAATTAAAAGCGGCGATCCGAAGGCGCAGGGGCGAGGATTGTTCTCACGAGTTCGACGACAGGTAGTCGAGGCCAAGCGTGGTCCCGAGCTGTTAGTGCTCCTTGCGGTTTATAAGAAGGAATCTGATGCTGTGCCAAGGGCTGTTCTGGACAAGGTCAGACAGAGAAAGAAGAGCTATGAGGACGAACACGGAGTCGAGCTTCATTGACGAGCTGATTCAGGAGAATATGGCGGATACGGAGTTCAAAGCTGCGTACGAGGCCGAAGTCGCCGCAGAGCAGGAGCCACGACAGGCTACGCAACAGATTATCCATGCCCTGGTTAGCCGCCGCAAGCAGCTTAGATGGACACAACGAGATGTGGCGGCAAAGTTACAGGTCAGCCAGGCGCGCGTGGCTCAGATCGAGAAGCTAAAGGACGGAGTGAGCGCGCAGATGCTGGTCCGCTACTCACGCGCGCTCGGCCTTTCTCTCGTCCCGACGGATGATCTCCATAGCCCCTCCCTTCGGTAGGCGTCCATTGGCGGCATCGATCGTATCTGGAGCAGCGAGTTCCAGATACGATCGCCCCTCGTCCAACAAGTGCCTGGACGCGAAGGGCGTGGCGTGCGAGGCGTGGCAGCGGGACATCGACGGGCTTGTGGCGGGGTTGTATGGGGATGTCTGAACCATGATTTGTCGGATTGAATGATGGACTATGAAACGACCTGGGCAATCATAGTAAATCCAGAAATCACATAAATCATGGTTCAGACAAAGGACGTCCGAACCATGATTTATCGGATTAGGTGATGGGCTATGATGATCCATGGGAATTCATAGTAAATCGAATAATCACACAAATCACAGTTCAGACAGTTTATCGGCTTCAATCCAAAATCCAAAATCCAAAATCCAAAATCATCCCGTCAGTCACATTCATCTTCAATCCAAAATCCAAAATCCAAAATCATCCCGTCAGTCACATTCATCTTCAATCCAAAATCCAAAATCCAAAATCCAAAATCATTCGCGGGGTATATTAATCCCGTACTTTGTATATTCCCTCAAGGAGACCGGAATTGGCAATCGCGGAGCGCAGCCTCCGCGCCGAGCGGATCGTCGGCGCGGAGTTGGTGGATATATACGAGAAGGTAATGGCCGGGGAGCGTCTGAGTTACTCAGACGCCGTGCGTCTTTACCGCACGCCAAACCTCAACGCCGTCGGCTACATGGCCAATCTGGTCCGCGAGCGCATGCACGGCGACCGCGCCTACTACATCCGCAACCAGCACATCAACTACACCAACATCTGCAACAAGCACTGCAAATTCTGCTACTTCGCCAAAAACCCAAAAGAGGGCGGCCCAGAGCCGTACCTCTTCTCAACCGACGACCTCCGCGCCGCCCTGCGCCGATACCGAGACGTCCCGATTACGGAAGTCCACATGGTCGGAGGGATCAACCCGAAGCTGCCGTACAGCTACTATCTCGACATGCTCCAAGCGATCCGTGAGG
>JBGPOG010000244.1:0-6757 GCA_041487935.1 Chthonomonadia bacterium
GCGCCGCAGTGGTATAATACTGTGGCGCCCGGCTTTCATTTCGCCGGGTGGCTTCTTAACTTTGTAAGCAAGGAAATCCACCGTGGCGGTAATGAGCGCGCCGGGTTCGCGCGGCAAAGAGATGGACGAGGAGAAGCGGCTCGAGCTGACGGAACATCTCGCGGAGCTCCGCTCGCGGATTATTCGAGCGATCCTGTACGTCGTTGTCGGCGCTACCCTTTGTTATTTCTACTTCACTCCAATTTACAAGTTCCTCTACGCTCCGATGCAGCATGCGATGGAGGTGCACAAGGCCGATTGGAAGATTGTATTCGACCACTTTACACAGCCATTTTTCGTTGTCTTGAAGATCTCGTTTGTCGCCGGCCTCATTTTCGTGTCGCCGTTGGTTACATTGGAGTTGTGGGGATTCATTTCTCCGGCGCTCACCCGCGATGAGAAAAAGCCCCTGAGATATGTCGCTCCGCTTTCGGTTGTCCTCTTTGCTGCCGGAGTATCTCTGGCGTACTGGGTATCCAAATACGCCATCGACTGGTTCACTAGCTATGTAATCTGGTTCCCGAATGCTGCGCTCTACCAGAAGCCGGACGACTACGTCATGTTTATGCTGAAGATGATGGCCATCTTCGGCGGCGTATTCCAATTGCCGGTTGTACTGATGTTCCTCGCGTGGGTCGGCATCCTCCGCTCGGAAGGCATGAAGAAATCCTGGAGAACGGCCGTCGTTGGAATTTCGGTTGTCGGACTTTTCATCACGCCGTCTAACGACGTTTTCACCATGTTGATGATGATCATCCCGGTCATCTTCCTCTATCTGGGCAGCATCTTTCTAGTGCAGTTGATCGAGCGCAAGCGCGACCGCAAAATGCGATGAGCTTCGCCGACTGGATTCGGCGGATCGAATCCGATCCGGACTACCGGGGTCAAATCGTCCACGTCGAGCGCATCCTCCCAAGAAACTCCCGTTTCGCCCAGACTGAGCGTCACATTAATGCTTCGGTCGTGTCAAGTCTGCGTTCCCTCGGGATCGACAGGCTCTATTCCCATCAGGCCGAAGCAATCGACGCCATTCGCGATGGCCGCAACGTCGTCCTCGTAACCAGGACGGCCAGCGGAAAAACGCTCGCCTATAACATCCCGACCGTCGAATCCGTCCTCGAGAACTCGAAGTCCCGCGCGCTCTACCTGTTTCCGACCAAAGCCCTGGCTCAGGACCAGCTTGGTAAGCTGAACGACCTTGGTTTCTTCCCTCAAGTCAGGTTCGCCACGTACGACGGCGATACTCCCCGCCAGGACCGCGCATTCATCAAGCGCGGCGCCCACATCGTCCTGAGCAACCCGGACATGCTGCACGTCGGCATCTTGCCGTACCACACAAGCTGGGCGGCATTCTTTAGGAACCTGCGCTTCGTTGTCATCGATGAAATGCACACCTACCGGGGCGTTTTCGGAGCGCACGTTTCCGAGGTCATGCGCCGGCTGCGCCGGATCTGCGCCCTATACGGCGCCAAACCGCAGTTCATCGCCTGTTCCGCGACCGTCGCAAACCCCGCCGAGCTTCTGCAGAACCTCACCGGCCTGGAAGCAACGGTGGTAGATGACGACGGCTCGCCATCCGGCGGCCGTACGTTCGTATTCTGGAACCCGCCGCTGCTCGGGCCTTCCGGCGAGCGGCGCAGCTCGCTCGTGGAAGCTACCGCCCTCTTTACCGGCTTGGTTTCGGAGCGCATTCGGAACATCACCTTCGCAAAGGCACGAAAGAGCGCGGAGTTGATCCTCAAATACTCGCGCGAAGTCTTCGAAAAGCAGGGTTCGACCCTGGGCGGACGGATCATGTCCTACCGTGCGGGCTACACACCGGAGGAACGCCGAGGCATCGAGCAAGGGTTGTTCCGAGGAGATCTTATCGGAGTAACGGCGACGAATGCGCTGGAGCTGGGCGTCGACGTCGGGGGACTGGATGCGACGGTTCTCACAGGCTATCCGGGCACCATCGCCAGCGCGTGGCAGCAGGCCGGCCGCTCCGGGCGCACCGGCGAGGAAGCGCTCACCGTAATGATCGCCCTCGATGGCCCGCTCGACCAGTTTCTCATGACCCACCCCGAGTACTTTTTTGGCCGCATTAACGAGCGGGCGATCGTCAACCCCAACAACCGCCGGATCCTCGCTTCGCATTTGGTATGTGCGGCGTACGAGTCGCCTCTGGCCGAGGATGATCTCCCGGCGTTCGGTCCTGAAGCATCCGGAGTGATGGAGAAGTTGGAGCAAGAGAATCGGCTTGTCCGTCGAGGCGACCGCTGGTATTATCGCGGCGATGGTTACCCGGCGGGCGAGGTGAACATCCGCAGCGCATCCTCGGACATGTTCGAAATCCGACTCCCGGACGATCGTGTTCTCGGTGTTATCGAGGGCGCGCGGGCCTATCAAACGGTCCATCCCGGCGCCATCTACCTGCACCAGGGCGAGACGTATCTCGTGCGGCGGCTCGATCTGGACATCCGCGCGGCCACCGTGACGCCGGTGGAGGTAAACTACTACACCGAGCCGCGCGAGATGACGGTGGTCGACGTGAAGTCCGAGTTCAAGAACGGCGCCGTCCATTCGACTCCTATCTCTTTTGGAGAGGTCGTGGTCACGTCGCAAGTCCTGGGCTATCGGTCGAAGCAGCACTATTCAGACTTCGTGCTGGACATTGTGGATCTCGATCTGCCCGAGCAGGTATTCGAAACAGAGGCGTATTGGATTTCGATCCCGCCGCCGATTGTCGCCGCTCTAGCGGAGGCCGGATTCGACCTTTGCGGCTCGATACACGCGGCGGAGCATGCGGCAATCTCAATGATGCCGTTATTCTCGACGTGCGACCGGTGGGATCTGGGCGGCCTGAGCACGCCGCGCCATCCGGATACCGGGGTGCCGACCATCTTCGTCTACGACGGCTATCCGGGAGGAGTCGGAATTGCCGAGTCGACTTATGAGCGCCTGGAAGAGCTATTGAAGCTGACCCGCGAGATGATTCAGGCTTGCCCATGCGAATCTGGCTGCCCGTCGTGTATCCAATCGCCAAAATGCGGCAACAATAACGAGCCGCTGGACAAGGCCGGAGCGGAATTCATGTTGGGTCGAATTCTAGAAACCGGCGCAACAGCGCCTGACAACACAAAAGTTGTATCCGCCGTTCCATAATTCCCATAGGTCCTATAGGTCCCATCGTTCCCACCAATCCTAGAATCGAGACCCCGTTCATGAAAGTAGGCATAATCGGTCTTCCGGAGGTAGGCAAGACCACTCTCTACAACGCCTTGACCCGTTCTTCGGCCGCGGTTCACGGATACGGTGTGCGCTCGAACGAGGTCAATCTCGGCTCGATTCCCGTACCCGACCCAAGGTTCGATTTCGCCGTCGAGGTCTGCCACCCTAAGAAGGTCCATCCCGCGACGGTTGAGATCACCGACGGTGGCGCCCGTGTCGAAATCGACGAATCCCGCGAGAAGTTCGGGACCGACTTTTTTACGGGCGTGAGAAACATGGATGCGCTTGTCGTGGTCATCCGGGCGTTCAGAAGCGACGCACTTCCCGATCCGCCCGGCGGCCTGGACCCGCGCCGGGACGCTACCAAGCTCATGGAAGAGCTTCTTCTTGCAGACCTGGTGGTCATCGAAAGCCGCCTGGAGCGCCTCGAAAAGAACCGCCTCATGAAGCGCCAGACTCCCGCGGAGGCGGTCGAGCAGCAGACGATCACCCGAATCAAGCAGCACCTGGAGTCGTTCCAGCCGGTCCGCACGCTCGACCTCACGGACGATGAAGAGCGCTCCGTCCGCAGCTTCGCCTTCGTCAGTGGCAAGCCGGTGATCCTGGTTGCAAACCTCGGCGAAGACGACCTCGGCGGGCCGGCGCAATCGACCGCCGGCCTGCGTGAATACGCCGCTGAAAACCACATCGAGCTGATCGAGTTGTGCGCGAAGGTGGAAATGGAGGTCGCCCAGATGGACGCCGCGGAAGAGCGCGATTTCCTCCAGGCCATGGGCATCGAAGAGCCCGCGAGAGACCGCCTGATACGCGCCGCCTACGCCGCCTTGGGCTACATCAGCTTCTTCACCGTCGGAGAAGACGAAGTCCGCGCCTGGACCATCCGCCGAGGTACAACAGCGCACGGCGCCGCCGAAAAGATCCACACAGACATCGCCAGAACCTTCATCCGCGCCGAAGTCATGGCCTTCGAAGACTTCAAATCATCCGGAACCTGGGAAGCCGCGAAATCGGCAGGGAAGATGCGGCTGGAGGGGAAGGAGTACGTGGTCAAGGACGGGGAGATAGTGCATATTAGGAATTCGAAGGGGTAAGCGCTTTAGACGATGGACGATGGACGATAGACGATAGTGCGAAGACGTACATGTTGGCATCTATCGCGATCGGATCAAACCGGATACGGCTCATTAGCTATACGCTCGCGAACTTCTCGCAATTCGGCCAAGACTTCTTCGTCTGTCTGGTCCAACTTCCCTTCGGCTTTCAATCGTGCTCGGTACATCTCAGACAGCCGGTCGAATCGTTCTGTGTAACTCAACTCGGCGTCAAGACCTTTCTCCACAATTGCCTCAAGCCGGTCTGTTAGAGATTCGTTGTGCAATCCCGCTAACTCTGAGATCCGATCCATAGTGCGGCGAGGTAGCTCAAGCGTAACCGAAACTCGCTCTTCCGTTGCAGGCATATCAATCACCCCCTCTACCACAAACTATACCACGAGGAGTGAACGGCATTCGCCAAAGCAAAGTCATGCACAGCACTCAGGACTCAGCACTCACATCGTCCATCGTCAATCGTCAATCGTCCGCTCTCGCAGGACCCCCCGCACGCGCGTCGAAAACTCCCGCATCATGGCAGACAAACGGCAGATCAATGCGAACGGAGCGACAAAACGAAACAAAGAAGTTATTCCCCATAAAGCTTGACGACTTTCTGTTCTCAGATGACATGAAGGCCGTCGTTGACAGTCCTCCTCCGACTTCGAAACCAGAGGAGTGGTGGGAGTACGTGCCGGAGTACCACATCCCCGACTTCAGCCAATGGAAAGACCAGGAAGCCTACAAACGCGAATTCCAAAAACTCCTCCGCGACCTAAAGGCGCAGCCAACGGGCACTTGAAACCCCCCATCGTCTATCGTCTATCGTCCATCGTCAAGCCCTCCCCATAATCCCATCCGATCTCACCCTAGCAACGCTCGCAAAAAAACTTGTGTGAAATTCGTCACACCTACTAGTAAAACACCCCTTCCCGATGGCTATATATATGAGAGTGTAATTTTTTCTACCCTAAATCCCGGTTCGGATTCCACCCCAAATCCAACCGTTTATCATATCCAATCGCTGCTCTATAGGTCCCATAGGTCACATGGGTCCTATAGCCTTTCCCAACTACCCAACCCACTCCGATTCTTCTCGGCAACCAGGCCGCTGCTAGCGGCCGCACAAACACCTGGGCCAGGGAGCCCGGGGTAGTCCCAAACAGTGGACTACAAACCGCCGTGGCTCCAACGCAGCAACGAGCCGCGGCTGCCGCCCGTGGACCTACGGGTGTCCGCCGGCCCGGCGGACGCCGGCCGCCAAAAGCGCCGGAAACACGGTGATCGGTCTCGGAATTGGACCGGTCCTCATAAGCCGCGCAATCGAGGCGCGCACACCGCCGAATACGGGCGGTAAACAGGCATAAGCTGCCACCAGGTGACGCGACACAATGCGTCCACGCTCGATGCCATATCTGGCGTGCCTTTCTCCCCCTTTAGGGGGCCGGGGGGCATACCGGCATCGACCAAAAAGACCGGGAAACCGCGAATCGGAGTCAACTAGGCAACCATGAACGCAATGACCGCGAACGAGACATACTGGCTTCCACCATGAAAACGCCCACAAAATCATCTCGAATACCACACAAGGAGTCCGTCTCCGACACGGTAGGCAACCAGGTCCCATCGTCCATCCCAGTATCTAGAAACTGTCAATTGACAATTGTCAATTTTCAATTTTCAATTTCCTCTCCCCATCGTCCATCGTCCATCGTCCAAGCACGACATTGACCTCCCGCCCCCAATCGAAGTATAATTCCTCGTGCGCTGGGGGATCGTCCAGCGGCAGGACAGCGGCCTTTGGAGCCGTTAACCCAGGTTCGAATCCTGGTCCCCCAGTACGATGAAATTGTCAATTGACAATTTTCAATTTTCAATTTTCAATTTTCAATTTTCAATTTTCAATTCCCAATTTTCAATTTTCAATTTCTGACAGCCATTCTACATCCTCCACTGTCCTCCATCGTGTGCTAGACTCTACTCCAACGACACCTGATAGTCTCCGCTGACTTCCAGGCGCACGGCTAGGTCTTTGGACACCCTTCATTCACGTTCGTAATGTTCGTAATGGCTAATCCAAGGCTGTAGGGATTTCATCATGGCCATCGAGAGAGGCGAGCTCAACCGGCTTGAGGTGCTGCGCGCGCTGAAGATCTCCAACTGGGAAGCCGTCTTCTCCCAGGCCCACCTCGTCCTCACCACCGGCGCATTCCAGACCGGCTTTGCACTCTGGATGGGCGCCAACAACTTCTGGATGGGCGTCCTGGCCGCCATCCCCACATTCGCCGGACTGAGCCAGCTCGTCTCTTCCTACTTTGTGGAGCGCCGGGACGAGCGCAAGAAGTTCACAGCCTATTTCTCGGGGCTGGCCCGTATCCTCTGGCTGCCGATCCTCTTCATTCCGCTGCTCCTTCCAC
>JBGPOG010000245.1:0-6750 GCA_041487935.1 Chthonomonadia bacterium
CGGCGGCAAGCGCGTCCAGCGATTTTGCAAGCTCCACGTCCTCGCCCGGCGCGGTAGGCTTCGTCGCCACGAAAAGCGCAGGGTCCACGACGACGCGCACCTGATACCTTCGACCAAGCGACACCCCGATGGCCTTCAAATCTTCAAGATAGTTCTTTGGAGCTTGTCTTCGCGCCTGAAGACTGCCTCGACTTTGATTCGGGCGATTTACCTGGGCGCTGGAAAACTGAACTGTTAAGAGCGCAGCGCCGGCAGCCATAATTGTCATTCCCCGAGACATCCACTGGTTCTTCATTTCCTGGTCCTCCAAATGTACGTTGCTTCCGAGAAGTGTACGCTGCAAACGATCGCTGCGTTTCGCGAATGCTTGGTCCCTGGGTCCCGCATGGCGAAACGCCGCAATGACTTTCCAATTACGAAGCAACTATTGAAGCTTCGTGGGGCGCCATGGAACCACTATACGAATATGAGATCGGGCGATTCCATCAGCTCTTTCATCCGCTGCAAGAAGCGCGCTGCCGGGACGCCATCCAGAACGCGGTGGTCGAATGACAGACAGAGATTCATCATCGGGCGAATCTCTATTGCTTTGTTGGCCGCCACGACCTTATCCGCGATTCTCCCGACCCCAAGAATGCATGACTGCGGCGATACGATAATCGGATCGAACACGTCGATTCCGAACGCCCCGAGATTTGTAATTGTAAACGTACCTCCGGAGAGATCCGCTTGAGATTGCTTGCCGCTGCGGCAGCGATCTACGAGCGACTTAAGCTCGGCACACGTCTCCCCCAGCCGTTTTCGGTCGGCGTTGCGGACCACGGGCACGATCAATCCGTTCTCCGTCGCTACGGCCACTCCGATGTTCTTATCGCCGTAGACGCGAATTTCATCACCCGCCAGCGCAGCATTACAAAGCGGGTGCGCCTCCAGCGCTCGGGCGGAGGCTTTGACCAGTAGATCGGTTGCTGTGAGCTTAGCGCCAAAATCTCTCTCGATCTCCGGACGCAAGCGCGCCTGGAGTTCTACCGCGTTCGTCATGTCGACTTCAAGCGTAAGTGTCACGTGCGGGGCATTTTGGCGCGATTTGGCGACGTTGCCGGCAACGATCTTTCTCAATCCTCGAAACGGAATGACTTCTGCGACGGCCGGCTCGCCCGGACCAGCCTTCGACGTGGCTGTCCCCGCGACTTTACGAACGTCATCGGCACGAAGCTTTACGCCTGAGGCGCCGGCGCCCAGTTGCCTCACGTCCACGCCAAGGTCTCCTGCTATCCGCGCCGCGAGCGGAGTCATTCTCGCAGGCTGCGATGCGGTTGGAGATTCGAGGGTTTTTTGTCTCCCAAGATACGAGATGATGTCCCTTTCGATGATTCGTCCGCCTGGGCCGCTTCCGCTTAGTCCTAACGTCGAAATTGAGATCGCGTGTTCTTCCGCGAGGCGTCGAGCGCGAGGAGATATCGCCGAGGACCCAGCCGCCGGAGCCGTCTGAGAGGATATTGCCGGGATCGGTGAAGCCAGTTTATTCGCCGCTTGCTTATACCCGCCGTCCGAAGCTTGGGTCGCCGACTCCAAAAGGGTATCGATCGGTTCGGTGGCGGAACCGACGATAGCAATCGGAGTGCTCACCGGAACGGTTCCATCGGCATCGACGAGGATCTTGCGGAGAACTCCATCTTTCGTGGCTTCTACCTCGAAGTTCGCTTTGTCCGACATGACCTCGAGCAGCGGCTCGCCCGCCTTGACGGTATCGCCCTCGCGCTTGTACCACTGTAGAACGGTCCCCTCTTCCATCGACTGACCGAGGCGGGGCATTTGAAGGAATTCAGCCAAAGGTATTGGACTCCCGAAATTAACTCTACGGCCGTCGTGCCGGCCAGAAGGCTTTTGGACAACGAAAAATCGATGCGTCGATACTCAGCGTCCTAGATTCGCAACCGTAGCTTGACGAAAAGTTGTCTCGTCGATCGTAATAAATAAGAATCTAAGTTCCCACTTATCCCGGATGCGAACGAATGAACGAAGGACGCTTCATTTTACCCCGCGTTTCGCGGAGGAACTCTCAAAGGCAGCGGTCTTTAACCACAAGAAGCAAGCTTCCGTGATTTGGTCCTTTATTGACCGCCGAAAACGGGCTGACAAAAACGAAGCTCCCGTTATGCGAGGAGTCAGCAGGGAGTTCGTCGAATTCGTCCCAATAACAACGTTTCGATTGAGCCAGCCTTTCAATCCGCACGTTCAGGAGGATACACATGGTCTGTCGAGTTACAATTTCATCTGCGATGCTCACTACGGTCGTTCTTGCGACCGCTGGATCTATGTCATTCGCCCAGAACGGCCTGCAAATCGCCGGACGCACTGGCTTGCCTACCGTAAAGGTCGGGGGCGAGAAAGTGTGGATGGAACAGGCGGCCGTTCGACTGTACGCGGAAGGGTCTACCTTGCGCGCGGAGCAGGATTATCGCCTGAGATTTCCTGGCGGCAAGCTGGAAAAGAATTCGCAAATAATAACCGTGGCAGTGAGAGAAGATTTCTTCCGCAAGCGGGAAAAAGGAGACTCGCCGGTGACCGCCTCCGAAGCAAAGGGACTGAAGAGCATCTCGGTAACCATCGATGGCAAAAAGTCCGCGCTCGGAACGGATGATTGGGCCATCAACGACCGGGGCGACACGGCGACCCGCTGGCGGCACTGGGAGATGACTTTCAAACCCGGCCTATCGCACCGTCTCCGAATTGCCTCCACAGGACCGCTTGGCAAGAAAGGCGGCGAGCGGTTCGTTCAGTTTGTTACGAAAGACCTTGGACATTGGCGCGCCGCTCCGGACGTCCTGGAAGTTAAACTGAAGCTCCCAAATCGCATGGAGGCTCACGTCGCGGGGGTCGAGCCCAAGCCGACGGACATCAGCTCCGGCGGCATCCGATGGGTATGGCGCAAGGCAACCCCGAGCCGAGACATCTTCGTCCTGCTGCCAAAGTAACCCAGACTGCAGCAAGAATTAAGCGATTCTTTACAGCATCTTAAAGATTGCCAGGGTATCCTTTGCTGTGTCATGATGTCCGCAGCCGCCGGACACAGCAGTCGCCCGGCTGCCGCTTCGCCAACTTATGATCTTGGAGGCCAAACTATCGGGGAAAGCACTGGTTGACACAGCCGTCATGGTAACGCAAGGTTGCACGTTCTCTCAGTGATGCCAAGCCGTCTCTTCACTCGTTCTCAGAAAGGAGCGTAAGCAAAATGCGTCGTATTGGAAATGCGGGTTTCACCCTGATCGAGTTGTTAGTCGTCATCGCAGTTATCGCGATCCTTGCGGCAATCCTATTCCCCGTCTTCGCGCAAGCCCGTGAAAGCGCTCGCACAACGAGCTGCCTCTCCAATGTCAGGCAAATCGGCTTGGGGGTGTACATGTACGTCCAGGATTACGACGAACAGTACCCACACGCTGATTATTCCCTGCCTGCAGGCTCCGGCAGCCCGCTCAATCCCGCTGCCAGTGGATTCTTTGCGACCCGCGTGAACCATTACAAGTGGGAATCATGGCTGCTGCCATACATCAAAAACGTTCAAATCATGCAGTGTCCAAGCAGGATCAAAGATCCGGGTGCATGGGCTGTGAACGGCGAAATCAAGAACGGCTATGCGCTCCACCTGGCGATCACGGGAGCGTCCAACGGCAATGTCGACCGGCCTTCGTTCCTGGGCGGTGGGTTGGCAGGCATCCAGGCGCCGGCCGAGACGATGGTAATTATGGAGCTCTGGAATCAAGTTGCCTACAGTTACATCCTGCCGAGCAACGTCCTGTACCCCGCCGCTCTGCGAGAGTCATGGGAGCCCTATCTCAAGCCGCTCGGCACGATCGATCGAAAGAGCGTTCCTCACAAGGAGGGATTCAACTTTGCCTACTGCGACGGGCATGCAAAGTGGATGAACGTCAATGCCTTCCTTGGCAAATGCCCGAACAACAGCCAATATTCCGCGCCGATCGTCACCTTTAAGACTAATCCTGGCTCGGGGGTTGGGGTCAATGTTTTCGGGGCCGGCGCCGCACCGACGTGGTCCCAGCCGTTCCCATTCTGGGGATTATACTGATCGGGCTCCGATCGGAGACAATGTGACAACGCGGAGTACACCTTCGAATTGGCCATCGACCTAACGGGAAGGGCCCGGCCGCTTGGCCGGGCCCTTCCCGTTATCGTTTCCCGTAATCGTTAACCAGCGACAGCAATCGTCTCAGCGAGAATGTTCAGCGCTGCTTCAAGCAGATCTTCCTCGATGACGAGTGGCGGAGCGATGCGAATGACATTACCATAAAACCCGATTGGCGCGATCAGCAAGAGCCCTCGCCTGCAAGACTCCATCACTATTCGCTTCGTGATGTCCGGCGCCGGCTCGCGCGCGCTTTTGCCGCGCACGATCTCGAGACCCCAAACAAGACCTCTGCCGCGCACGTCGCCGATCGTTGCGCATGCCTTCATGATTTCTTGTAGCCGGCAGCCCATCGCGGTCCCGAGTGCAAGCGCTCGTTCGGACAGCTTGTCGCGCTGGATGATCTCAATCGCTTTCAGCGCACCGCGGCAACTGAGCGGATTGCCTCCGTTGGTGCTCGACAGGCTTCCGGGTTCCAGCGCATCCATGATTCGCGACTCTCCGACAACCGCGGAGATCGGCACGCCGCTTCCGATTCCCTTCCCCAGACAGAGAAGATTCGGCACAAACCCTTCCTGTTCGAAAGCAAACATGCTGCCGGTTCTCCCGAAGCTCGATTGAACTTCGTCAAGGATGAAGATAATGTCCCGTTCCCGGCACCACTCGAACACCATCTTGAGCCAACCTGCAGGCGGAACGATCGATCCGGCGCCCCCCTGGTAGGGCTCCGTAATGAGCGCTGCGACGTCGCCGACACTCTCGGTCTCGAGCAGCCAGTCAAGATATTCAGTAGTGTGGAGCTTGCAGGCTTCCGGCGTCGATCCAAATGGGCAGCGGTAACAATACGGAAAAGGCGAATGAAGGAAGCCGGGAAGCGCCGGCCCAAAGCCCTTTTTGACGCCGCTTTTCCCGCCGGCAGCCATTGCACCGAAGGTCCTGCCGTGAAAAGCGCCGTGAAATGCGATGACCTCGTGGCGGCCCGTATATCGGCGAGCCATCTTGATCGCGGCTTCAGTCGCCTCCGAGCCTGTCGTCACGATGAAAGCGCGGTCCAATGACGGCGGAGTGATCTCTACTAGCTTTCGTGAGAGCTCCGCCCGCCACGGAGTCACAAAGTCGTACGAGTTCATTAACCGGCCGGCCTGATCGGCGATCTCTGCGGCATGTTCCGGGTGGCTGTGGCCGATATTGGCGACCAGCACGCCGGAAGTGAAATCGATAAAGGTGTTGCCGTCAACGTCAGTAACAACGGCGCCTTCCGCATGATCCCAGACTATAGGAGCCTGCTCGCTCATCGATCGCGGCTCGTACCGGCGCGAGATCTCGAGGAATTCGCAGGACTTAGGCCCGGGGATTTCGGTTTTCACGCATGGAATCACGTTCATACCTCGATGTAGACTCCTTCGGTCAATTTGATCTGTCCATCGGTAGAGTAGGCGTATTGCCAAAGGCGGTCCGGAGCGCGGAATCCGCTTCTGGTGGCGGCCGCGCCAATCTGGCCGTCTTTGCTGACCGCGATGCACGCAGCGCCACGATCCTGGCGCCCCGGGCGCAGACGCAATAGATAGCGGACCGCCTCTTCACAGGCGGATTGAGGAGAGCGGCCGGCCTCCATAAGAGAAACCACGCGGAAGCTCAGACAGACTTTCATGATTTCATCGCCGTTTCCAGTCGCCGCGGCCGCGCCCACAGAATTATCGACGTAAAGTCCCGATCCTACGATTGGCGAATCCCCCACCCTTCCGGGAGTTTTCCAGGCTAATCCGGAGGTCGAGCAGCCGGCAGCCAGATTGCCCGACGTATCTAGAGCGCAAACGCCAACCGTATCGTGAGAAAGCTGGGCATAGCTTCCGTCAGGCTCACTCCAGGCTTTGGCCCGGTTAACGTCGTCGAAGTGAGCCACGTCCGCCGCCGATTGTTCCAGCCGCCATGCCTGCCACTTGAGCCGTGATTCTTCGGTGAGCAGGTCGGATTCCGTAAACCCTTGCTGGATTGCGAACCGCCGCGCGTTCCATCCGGCAAGCATAACATGCGGAGTCCGCTCCATCACACGTCGGGCTACGGAAATAGGGCGCCGAATCCCGGTCAGTGCTGCAACAGCTCCCGCAGCATGAGTTGGACCATCCATAATCGCGGCGTCCAGCTCCACCACGCCATCAGCATTGGGAAGCCCTCCGTAACCCACTGAGTTCACTGCGGGGTTTTCCTCTACAGCGTTCGCGCCACGCTCCACCGCGTCCAGTGCGGATCCGCCGGCGGCAAGCACATCCCATGCTATTGCGCAGGCTTCTTGCCCGAAACGCCAAGTTGCAATAATTACAGGCATATGTCATTCCCAAATTGGAGAGGTAATTGCAAAACTCAACGATGCGAACGTATCCCGTCATCCTGAACGGAGTGAAGGATCTTCTATTGGCCTCACAGATCGCATGGAGCCGGGTCAAAAGCGGATGTCCCGCTACGGATCCGTACGGACTTCACTCCGTTCAGCATGACGGCAGCGCGACTTTTGCAATTCCCTCTGGAAATCGGAAATCAGAAATTGAAATCGGAAAATGGACTTCGCTAACATTCAATTTCCCAACCCCTGCTTCCTGCTGGAGCGC
>JBGPOG010000246.1:0-6736 GCA_041487935.1 Chthonomonadia bacterium
CTCGATCGTCTGCATTAATCGCCCGAGGTGTGGCGTCCAGCCTGAGAGCTTCCAGTTGAGGGACGAGAGGTCGAAAGTGCGTGTGATTTGTGTCCATTTGACACACGCAGATCGTTATCCTGCCGTGAAGTTGGACCGAGAGCTACACCCAGAGCGTTTATTTGACTTGATAGACCGGAAAATCAATCTCGAAATTCTCTCGGCGCGTCGTTGGGAGCTGCATGCCTTCCGTCAGCGCGGATACCCGCCGCTCGACATAAGCTTCGAGCTCACTTGCAGTAACTAAATGGTTGCCATTCGTGTCGGCCTCCATTGTGGTAAGCCCCTCGATGATGGCGTATGTCAACGCTCCATTTTTCCATTGGTCGCTCTCCACCGCCGCTTCGACCCCGCCGGCTGCGGATATCACGGCGGCCCCCGGACCACGACGCAGGTCGACAAAGGTTTCCTGTAGCAGAGCTTGCACTGTCCGCCGCGCGTTGCTGTTTGACGAGGTTTGTCGGCCGCGTATGCCGCGAGGACGCCGCGGCACTTTGATGGATGACTGAATGGCAGGCGCTGTAAAGCGTTTCAAGTCCGCGTCCGGTATCGCAGAATCGTCCTCATCGACATGTCCGGAACAACAAGTGTCCATTAGAACGAGCCGCTGCCGCGCTGGGATGTCGTCGAGCAGTCCTTCGATCTGCTCGTATGACACCGCCGTGGATTCGTATTTGTCTCGCGAGCCGGAGGCATCGGCGGGTATGAAGAAATACTTCAAGTCGGCGCCGGTTGATCGGAAGGCCTTGCCGATGCTCTCGGCGGCTGCGGCGCCGTACGGCCCTCGTATTCCACGCGCTCTGCAAGCTTTTCCATGAACGCCGCCAGATCGCGCGCGTCCTTAGCGGCGTAAGGAAGTGAATCGAATTGTGTATGGGTGTATGCGGAAGCGCCGACAGCCACCAGGCAGAGGTCCGGCTTTACAGACGGCGCCGTACACTCGATCTCTCTCGTTTCGCGGTGTGACTCAACATTGTTAGAATTCACCACGGAGACCTGGATCTTGTTGGGCCCTGGCATTAGCGGAAATTCGAGCGACATCGACGCGGTTCGAGAGTTGCGATTATCTAGCGACAAGCCCTTAATCGGGCCAACCGGCACGTCGTTGACCCAGGCTAGTAGCCGGTCGAGCTTTAGCTGTTCGTCGGATGCTACGATCTGCAGGGTAATGCGGCGCTCACTCGTGCTCGGTTCCGTTTTCGGAAACTTGACTACCGGCAGATGGAAATCCGGCTTGAATTCCCGTGATTCGAACCCCATTCGTTCTAGCCGGCTGCGGTATAGGCGGGCGTAGGATTCGATCAGCGATTTCGGCGCGTATCCGATGCGACTGAGACCTATGTCCGGCCTGTGGAGCTGTAGATCGAACTGTTCGAACGGGTACGCTTGGCCCCTATTTGTAATCTTCATCTGTCGGAGCGCGCCTCGCTTTTCATGGTATGGCCAAGGACCACATATCCCGGCGGGTCGGCCAGAGCGTCCTTAAATGCTGCATCCGGCTGGAGCTGCGGCGATTGTAGAATACGCGCTTTGAATCCTTCAATTCGCGGTCGATCCCAATGCGCCATCGTTAATGCCTTATCGATCTGGCCGGCGAGGTAATCGTCAACCCGTAAGGGCATTTCGATGTCCAGACCGACTGCTCGCGCTCCGGTTCGAATTGCCTCCATTATATCCGTTCGCTTAGCGAGTAGTGTGATTCGCCTTAAATAGTTATGTGATCTTGATCGTGGTTGTGCAAACCGCGGATGAGACCGCAAGGGAGATTTAGAGGTAAATCGAGTAACCGGATTGAGGAGCAATCGTAACGATCGAGGAAAACGTTGAGATTGGCCGCGATGAGGCTTGACGGTGGATCTTTTCCGGGTGCCCTAATGATAAATCGATGATGATTGCCCACACGCAGCCAGGGCGGCTATTGTCATCGTGGCCATAGCTGCATCTTCGAGCATGGAACACGGACTCCCACGCTCGAACCACTCGGACCGTTATCAAACAGAATCTTTGGACTTCTCCACGCGGGCGCCCGGTCGGAGTCGGATGGCACCCAAGACAGCAGCCCCAAAGCCGAATAGAACGATGCCCGAGGGTTCAGGAACCGTCAGCGGCGTTGCAATGACGACGGCTGAGCAAAGATTGTTGCCGTTCTTGACAAACGCGAGAAACGCGATCTGGCCCTGGTCGTTGATTGCAATTCCCTTGTTGCTGTCTTCGTTGCTCAAGAAACCGCCGAATGTGAATCCGCCGCCAAGAGGCCCGCCAACGGGAATAACCAGTCCATTCTGCGTAAACAGCGCACCGGGACCGGCGAATGAACCGAGCCGTCCCTGAAACGCCGCTAGGCCGTTATCATTGATAACCGTGCCGGAAACAATCTCGAGAACGAAAGCCTTATGGCCATCGGGAAGTGTGTCGCCGCTTTCGACAAGAACTCCGTGCTGGGTCATGATTGCGGAGTTACCTCCACCTGTGCCGACCCGGCCGATGAATTCGACGTCTCCGTTGTTATTCAACGATGTTCCGGAGAGAATGATTCCGAGGGTGCGGCCATCTCCGAGAGGATCGCCGACCTTGGCGAGCACGCCGTCCTGCGTCATAATCGCGTCGATGCCGCCGCCGGTATCGACTCTCCCGAGGAATGCGATTTTGCCGGCGTCGTTCTGAGAGGTCCCGCCGAGTATCAGCCCAACTTTCGTGCCATCTCCCAACGTATCGTTAGGCTTCACGACCTCTCCGTCTTGCGTCAGGATCGCCGTGGCGAAGGACTGATCGATCCGGCCGGTAAACGCCGTTTTGCCTGAGCTGTTCAAGCCCTCGGTGCCCACGCCGAATATGAGCGTCAATGGCGTGCCGTTACCCAGCGTCCCGCCAACCTGCGCAAGGATCGCATTTTGCGTCATAACCGCATCGGGTCCGTTAGATGGGCCGACTCGGCCTGTGAACGCAACGATTCCGGCATCGTTTATTGAAACACCCCCGTCGACGAGGACGATGCCGACGGACGTAGCATCGGCTAACGTGCCGCCTTGTTTAGCGACTATCCCGGCCTGAGTCATGACAGCGCTCGTCAGACCTCCGGGCCCAAAGCGACCGTGGAATGCCGCAATACCCAGGTTATTAAGAGCGACTCCCCCATCGCCCAGGATGATGCCGACCGGCGTGCCGTCGCCCAGATTCGCGCCGCTGCGGGCGACAATGTCGAACGCATATTGGGCTTGCACATTTGACGAAAGGGAGAGGGAGCCGGAAAGTGTGACCATGCTGAGCAGCAGAATCCGTTGAAGTCGCATCGAAACCTCCTCGTTTCTCGCACGGCATATCGCTTTCCGATCTTGCGAGTTATTCCAGTATAGCGACGAGGGGCAACTGCGTCAACTCGTAGAAATGACAGTCCGTGGGCTGCGTGACGGCAATCTATGGCCCGGTTTTGCCTGTCGGACTTTCCTTCAGAACCGTGAGACGCCGCGCCGCACTATTCCCCTTGCAAAAGCGCCGCATTTACTTGTATGGCCGCATCTCCGCGTCTCATCCCGGCCGGCAACTCCAAAGGTCGTCCTGCCGATTGCTCCAGCTCTCTAATCTCATCCGCTGTTAGCTCATCATCCGGCTTGAAATCAAGTGATCCGCCACCTCTCCAGATACCGGCCATTGCCAGCGACTGTGCCCCGGCGAAGGACGGATGATCGGCGGGAAGATCCGCCCACCAGTATAAAGGAACTCCGGCGCGGATCAATTCGTGCTGAAACTGATTCAGGAGAACTGCGTCGGATTGGACGTTTCGCGGCGCAACGCTGCGCCCGGCGCAAAATGCCGCCAGAGCGCCCGCCGATTCACCGACGTTCCATTCGATCGGATGGAGCCGGAACGCGCCGTTTGTCAGGTGCGTCACGCCCAGGTTCTTGCATGACGGCAGCAGATTCGTGACCGTGACCGGGATTAGCGCTCCGAGAGGTATCTGGAACGGCCAAGCGTTCGGCCACTCTTCCGGAAACCCATCCGGACGCGGTTCATCGGTGTTGCCCCGGTGGATGTCCATGTGGTAGTGGCCGATGCCGCATGAATCGGGGAAGTGAACTGCACGCGGTCCGGGCTGCGTTATTTTCAAAATCTCAAAATCGCGTACCGTGCGCAGCGCTTTGATGCGGCGCGATTCACGTATGTACGGATCCAGGGCCAGTCCATCCAGTGAGTCGAACCAGTCTGCTCTAAGCTTGAAATTGGGGTATCCCCTGCCCCGCCCATCGTCGTGAGGCGCCTCAGTTTGGAGCCAGTAGACATATCCCAACGAGGCCAACCGCCCATTGTCCAGCGCTCGCCGATCGGCGTCGAAATCGCCGGACGGGTAGATTCCACCCTGAAAATCGTTCGACTGCGTGTTGATCGTGGCCACGTCGCACCGGAGGCGGTCGTCGTCGAAGTTCGATGCGGCGATCACCCGCCGGTACTCCCACCAGCTCATGCTCCCGAACGTGCCCCTGAACTCATCGCGGGTCGAATAGCGCTGAAGCTCGCGCATCTCTTCGTAACGCGGAGGTTTCGGGATGGTGTGAGTCTCGCCCTCGGGACGAAGCTCCAGCGCGAACGGGAATGTTAACGGCTGAATCCATTCCGGGTGAGCCACTGGAGGCGCGAACGTTTCACCGGTCTCTGTTTTCGACTCGGCTCCTATGGAATGCTCGACACCCGCCAACGGAAACAGCTCGCCCGTGTCCGTCGCGTCGAGGAAATAAGACGCTAGAAAACGGGTTTCTCTGCCAGACGAATCCTCTGCGATCAGGGCCGTGATCGAATTGATCCGGCGCTCGGCGGCGGCAACGCTCGTTCGAGGATAGAATTTGAGATTTGCCAAATCGGCAATCCGCCGCATGAGAATGTCCCGAGCGACCTTCGGCTCGACCGCGATCACGCTTACCCAGCAGTCCCCAATGCTGAGGAATTCGCCCTGTGCGATCCCAGAAGACGACAACTTGTATTGTTCGCGATAATGCGCGCGCATCTCTTGGCGCAGCCGGCGGTACGAGAGCGTACACCCTCCCGATTCAACCCATTGATTTTCGTCCGGAGTGCAGACGCCCTGGGAAGTAAGCTGTCCACCCACCCAATCGGTGTCGCCCAGCAGCGCGACGGATGCCCCAGCTCGGGCCGCGCTCAACGCGGCGGCCACTCCGCCGAGGCTCGCTCCGGCAATAACGATGTCGAATTTGAGATCTGTCATTAGCTTACCGAAACCGCTGAATTCACAGAATAACGCGGATTAGTTTGCAATCAGTCTTCGTATGAAAAGGATTCGGCGGCCACGGGCAAGAAACCTGTAACAATAAAGTCAGTCACTATTGGTAATGAACGGCTCATTTTCTGCGTCTATCTGTGAAATCTGCGGAAAAGAAAGGAACGTAGCCATGGAGTTAGAGAAACGCCGGGCTTGCCCGGAGTGTGAGGAAACGGACCTGCTCTCTCGCCGGGAGTTCTTCCTGGCCGCGGGAGGCGCGGTGGCCGCGACTGCCGCCGCAATCGTCGTCTCACCGCCTGCTTACGCCACTCCGCGTCTCATTCAGGCCGCGGCGGCGGCCAAGGCAGCAGCGGGCTCACCGGAGTCCCTCGTCAAGACACTTTTTAGCACCTTGTCCGATGCCCAAAAGAAGGCCGTGTGCTTACCGTGGAGTGACCCCAAGCGGCTGATTTCCAATGCGAACTGGGCCATTGTGGAACCCACGATCGGTAAGACGTTCAAGCCCGAGCAGCAGGATATGATTCGCGGAATCATCAAAGGCGTCAGCAACGAAGAGTGTTATCCCAAATTCCTCGCCCAGATGAAAAACGACGGCGGCGGGCTGGAGAATTACCACGTGGCGCTGTTCAACGACGAGAGTACAGGCAAATCCGAATGGGTGATGACCGGCCGCCACGTCACCATGCGCTGCGGCGGCGATCCCGCGGATAACATGGCTTTCGGAGGACCGATCTTCTACGGGCACGCGCCCAAGGATACGGAAGATCCGGGTCATCCGGGCAATCTCTTCTGGCATCAGGCCAAGCGCGCGAACGAAGTCTTCCAGATGCTGGATGGCAAGCAGCGCAAAGTCGCCTTGATCGATCTCGCTCCCAATGAGAGCGCGGTCCAATTCCGCAAGAGCCGGAGCGAGCTGCCAGGCATCCCCATTTCCGATCTCCACGCCGACCAGAAAGAGCACGTCCACCAGGTGATGCACGACGTCCTGGCGCCTTATCGGCCGAGCGACGTGAAGGAAGTTCTGCGTGAGTTGAAAGAAAACGGCGGACTGGACGCGCTTCATCTGGCCTTCTACAGGCAAGACGACCTCGGCAACGATGGCGTCTGGGACATCTGGAGGCTTGAGGGGCCAGCGTTTGTATGGCACTTCCGCGGCTCCCCGCACGTTCACACCTGGGTGCATATCGCCGCAAAACCGTAGACGAATTCGCTTTCGAAGTGAATTCGCGTAAATGGGAGGGCGAGGCTCCTGCCGAGCCGCAATACATCTGGCTCGCCGGAGAAACTTCTCAGGAACGAAGGGGCGCTGTCGGAATAGATTCGCGTTGACGGGAGGGCGAGGCTCCTGCCGAGCCGAATGTCGCGTGGCTCAGCGGAGAAACTTCTCAGGAACGAAGGGGCGCTGTCGGAATAGATTCGCGTTGACGGGAGGGCGAGGCTCCTGCCGAGCCGAATGTCGCGTGGCTC
>JBGPOG010000247.1:0-6733 GCA_041487935.1 Chthonomonadia bacterium
CACGTGCTGAACGAACAGGATAAGGCGACGCGACATTGGCTCGCGGCGCTTGCAATCCAGCACAAGCTCGTTCCCGGCTCGCTCGATGAGGTCTACAGGCTGCGGGACCTGGGGGCGGCGGCAATCAGGATGAACGATCCGGCAAGAGCGAAGGGATACTGGCTACGGGCTGTGGCGATAGGCGAAAAGCTCGCCCCCGGGGTCTCCGTGGCGGATGCCCTTAGCAGCCTGGGGGATTTGGCAAGGAACCAGAACGATTACGTACGAGCAAGTGAGTATTACCAGAAGGCACTGGCGATACATGAAAAGCTCGCTCCCGGATCGCTCGATGTGGCCTCGCAACTGAAGAACCTGGGAGACCTCGAAAGAACCCTGAGGAGACTCGACAGGGCGAAGGAGTATTACCAGAAGGCACAGGCTATACGGGACAAGGTTGTTCCCGGCTCGCTTGGCGTGGCAGACGGTTGGAAAGACCTGGGCGACGTAGAGAGGGACCGGATCGGCCTCGATTCAGCAAAGGAGTATTACCTGAAGGCACTGGCGATCAAAGAGGTGCAGGCGCCGCGCACGGAGGAACTTGCTGCTTTTCTGAAGTTCATGGGAGACGTGGTACGGGACGGCGGCGACTTTCATGGAGCGACTGCTTACTACCAAAAGTCCCTGGTGATCCGGGAGAAGCTCGCGCCGGGCTCGGCCAAAGTGATCGAGAGCCTGCACCACCTGGGGTGGATGGCAAGGAACTTGGGCAACCTGGCGGCGGCGCAGGAGTATTATCAGAAAGCGCTGACTCTTGACGAAAAGCTGGAGCCCATATCCATAGGCGTTGTCCATGTGCTTCGCACCCTCGCCACTATTGCAAGAGGGCGGGGGGATCTCGCCGAAGCTTCGGATTACGACCAAAAAGCGCGAGGTATACAGGCGAAGCTAACACCAGACTCCCTTGAAATGGCGGCTTTGCTGAAGTCTGAAGGCGACCTCACACGAGACTCAGGCGATTATGCCGGGGCCAGGGAACTCTACAAGAAGGCGCTCGCGATACGCGAGAAGAAGGGATCCGTCGAGGTACTCGACACCCTGCAGCACGTGGGCTGGATGTCCAGGTTGATGGGAGATTTCGCCGGAGCGAAGGCCTATGAATCGAAGGCATTGGCTGTCCGTGAGAAGTTCCCGCCGGGATCGATAGACGTGGGAGAGGGCCTGATACGCCTTGGGGACATTGCCAGAGAAGAAGGTGATCTTGTCGGCGCAAGGCAGTATTATGAGCGCTCGCTGGCAATACGTGAAAAGGATTCGCCCGGCTCCCGCAGTGTCATTGACAGCCTGATCCACCTCGCGATGACGGCCAGAGGCGCCGAGGCAAGAGTCTACTACGAGAGAATATTGGCGCTCTGGGAGAAGCTCGCGCCTGGTTCGCGGGAAGCGGCGGGGAGCCTTGGGCGCCTGGGGAATGCGGCCAGCGACGCGCTCGACCCGGCCGGATCTAGAGCGTACTACGAGAAAATGCTGGCTATACAGGAACGGCTCGCGCCGGAGTCGCTCCAAGTGGCAGCCAGTTTGCACACTCTGGGATTTGCGGCAAGCATGCGGGGCGATTTGACGGAAGCGAAGCAATACTATCAGAGGTCACTGGCCCTAGTGGAAAAGCTAGCGCCCGGATCGGAGAGGGTTGCTTCGTGCCTGAACAATCTGGGTATCGTGGCCAGCGATGAAGGAGACCTCGCCGGGGCAAGAGAGTACTACCAGAAGGTGTTGGCAATGCGAGAGAAGATGCCGCGCGGTTCGTGGGTCGTGGCATACAGCCTGAACAACCTTGGGATTGTAGCAAGGGAGCAGGGCGACCTTGCCGGAGCAAAGGCGCTCAACGAGGAATCGCTGGCCGTCGAGGAAAAGCTTTCGCCCGGGCACATCGCCACAGCCTACAGCCATGACAGCCTGGCGGCATTGGCCCTAGCACAGAGGGACCTTGCGGGAGCAAAGGAACACCTGCGAAAGGCGATCCCTATATTGGATGAGCCGCGGTGGGGAGGCCTTGCCGTGGCCTTCTGCATGAATAGCGTATTGAACATGCTGGGGGTCGTGGCAAGGGAACGGGGTGATCTCGCGAAAGCGAAGGAATACCACCAGAAGGCGCTGGCCATACAGGAGAAATTCGCGCCCGGATCGCTGCAAGTGGCCGGCAGCATGGAAAACCTTGGGAACGTGGCAAAGGGCCTCGGCAATCTTGCCGAAGCGAAGGAGTACTACCTGAAGGCGCTGGCCATCGAGGAGAAGCACGCGCCCGAATCGCTTGACGTGGCGACGAGCCTGAGCCACTTTGCCATCATATCTTACGAGATAGGCGATGGCAAAGGCGCGGCCGCCCGGAACCAACAGGCGCTGGGAATCATCGACCGGCGCGCGCCAAACGCTTTAATTGCGCGCCCTGTTCTGCGCGGACTGGCCCAGGCGCTGGTCGACGCGGGCAAGCCGGATGACGCGCGACCCTTGCTGAAGCGCGCGGATGCAATCGACGAGAAGGTCCGCAGCGTGCCGCGCAACGCGGGACGAAAGGAGGATGACGCCAAGACAACCCGACCGGAAGTCCGCTTCCTGGAGCCTGCCGAGAACAGCGAAGTGAAGGGCCGCGAAGTTAAGCTGCGGTTCGTGCTGCTCGCCCCCATCCCCCTGGCCCGTTATCGTGTGTAGGTCAACGGCCGAGCGTTCGGTGAACGCGGGTTTGAACTTCCGAAGATCGACCCCAAGGGCCAGATTCTGGAGAAGGGACAGATACTCGAGAAAGGGCAGGTGCTGGAGAAAGGTCAGATTCTTGAGAAAGGCGAACAGCGGGATGAGTTGGCCAAGGAGCTACCAGCCGATATCGCCGAGCTGGTGAAGAAGCCGCAGTACGCGCACTACTTGCAGATTCGGCTTACCGTTCCAATCGAGGATACGGACGGCGAGTTCATCCGGATCGCGGTACAGGTGGAGACGACCGGAGGCAGCGTCAGCGACCGGCGGATTCTGCCGCTGCGGCGGCCTGAGGCGCGGATGAATCGTGGATCGCTGCGGGTGCTGACGATTGGCATCGCGCCATACCAGAACCTACCGAAGCTTCAATTCGCCGACCTCGACGCCCAGGACTTGGGACTGGCTTTCAAAGCACAAGACCGTGTTGACGGACTCTATATAGGCGCAGATGTTACGTTCGTGACGAATGCGGACGCAACTTTGGCCCGCATTCGTGAGGCGCTCGACCAGTTCACACGCAACGTGCGACCTGGCGATACGCTTATCCTATCTGTCTCCGGCCACGGTCTCAAGAGAGGCGACGCCACCTACTTCGCCCCGGTGCGGTGCGACCCGGAGAACGTGGAGGGAACGGGCTTGCCGTGGAACGAGGTCCTGGCCAAACTGGAAGAGGCGCGTAAGACCGCCAGGGCAGTTTGGGTGCTGGCGGATTGCTGCCGGGCTGCGCCGGGATTGAGACGAGATGTAACAGCCGCGACCAGCCGCGACCTGAAGCGCGGCGTGGAGGAAGGCGGAAACCTGATCATCTGCACGGCGTCTTCCGGCGATACGCCGAGCTACGAATCAGAGGACCTGAAGCATGGTATCTTCACCGCAGCCTGGCTGGAGGCATTGAACGGAGAGGCGCCGTCGCTGGTGTATCAAGATGTTGCGCGAGGTAAAGTGCTGACGCTCTCCGGGCTGCAGTTTGCTGTGGATTCGGCAGTCATCCGGCTGGCTCGTGCCGCGGGCGTGCGGCAGCGCGTGGAGTTCCCACGCCTGGAAGGCAGCTTCTCCCCGAGCCTGCCGGTGTTTGTGCCGGTGGCACGGGAATAATTCATACGATTGAACTGAGCCTCCCGCGCGGCCGGCTGGACGAACACCCGGAAACGAAGGCGCTGACCGATTACGCCACGCTTAAGGCCGGCGGACGGGGAGATGTATTTGTGTTTCCGCTGTCCCTAACGCAACGATTTCCTCACCTATTCCAAGAGGACTTGTTCGACCGGGACAAGTCTACAAAGCTTCAGAAAGGCGTAGTCGAGGTAGCGCTATGATCGAGAACGCACATGGCCTTTATGTTTCGCTGCACCAGCTTTCTCGATTTGCCGACATGCTGGAGGCACTGCGTCGCGATGCCGAAGAGCGCGAAGATTACAGCCAATTCGCCCATCTCTCGCAGAGCTATTTGCACCGGATTCGTGAGCTGAACGAAGAGATTAAGGCCTACTTGCGATCCGGGCCCGAGGCGGCGAAAGCGGGCGCGAGCGCCGGACCGGTGACATAGCCGCGAATGGCCCAATACGTGCAAAGCGATGGCACGCTCTTGACATGATCACACCGCCGTGCCACACTCTCGCCATGCCAAGACAAACCAGCCATATCGTCGACAACGCCGAGAAGGCGCTGATCGTTTGCGTCGAGACCGATGAAGCCGCGGAGGAGTACGCCACCGATGAGCTGCGCTCGCTGGCCGAGACTGCCGGAGCGGAGGTTGTGGGCGAGTACCATCAGCACCGGTCGCAGCCGGACCCTGCTTACTACATTGGGAAAGGAAAGACTGAAGAGCTTGTTACCGGCGTGCTGGATACGCAGGCGGATTTCGTGGTGGTCGACAGCGAGCTCTCTCCCACCCAGCAGCGCAACCTCCAAGAGGCATTGAAGATTCGCGTCATCGACAGGACTCAACTCATTCTGGACATCTTTGCGCAACGCGCGCGCACCCGCGAGGGGAAGCTGCAAGTCGAACTGGCACAGATGACGTACCTGCTCCCTCGCCTTATGAACCTCTATACAAAGTTCGAGCGGCAGCAAGGAGGTATCGGCGTAAGAGGAGGCGCGGGAGAAACGAAACTGGAGACCGACCGCCGGAAAGTGCGCGACAGGATCGGCAACCTTCAGGAGGAGCTGGCGGAGGTCCGCAGCCAGAGATTCCAGCAGCGCAGCCTGAGGAGACGCCTTCCGTTCCCAACCGGGGCGCTCGTGGGATATACCAGCGCGGGCAAATCCACGCTGATGAATACGCTTTCGGGGGCGGACGTCTATGCAGACCCAAAGCTCTTCGCCACGCTCGATCCAACGACGCGACGCGTCGTCCTTCCAGATGGATGGGCGATTCTGCTAACCGACACCGTGGGCTTCATCCGCAACCTCCCGCACGATCTGGTCGCCGCTTTCCGCGCAACGCTGGAAGAGGTGAACGAAGCGGATTTCTTAATTCACGTGGTCGATGCCAGCCACCCGCAGGCGGACATTCAGCGCGACGCGGTCCAGGATGTGCTCGACGAGCTGGGGGCGGGCGGTAAGCCGGCAATCACGGTCTTCAACAAATCGGACCGCGTAGAGGATCAATACACCCTTCGGCAAATGGTAGTCCAGACTGAGAACGCCTGTTACGTTTCCGCGCGAACGGCGGAGGGAATACCTTTCCTCATCGAGCGGATCGTACAGACGTTAAAATCGCTGCTGGTCCCGGTGGTCGTCGAGATTCCGTACGACCGAAGCGAGCTTGTCTCACAGTGCTATGAATATGGCCGAGTCAACAAGGCGGAATATGGAAACGAGCGCATTCACGTCGAAGCCGAGGTGACGCGCGATCTCGCCGGGAAGCTGGCGGTCTTTCGGGTTCGGAGCTGATATGTTAGACGAAGCCGGGCCAGGCATCCCGGCAACGAATAACCAAGCCTATGCCCGGACGAACCGGTAGTATTTCTTACCGTCTTTATAGACCGTTTTGCGGACATATTTGTGGCCGTTCCGGTAAAAGGACTTCTTGCTGAAGTATGCCGCCCGCGCCCTGTCGGTCTTGCTCTGGCTCTTCCGGTCCTGCTCGTAGCGGTTCGCGGAATACAGAGCTCCGGCCGCGCCGGCGAACATTAAGGTTTTGTCGCCTTTAGCAAGGCCCAGGATGCTGAGGGCGCCGGATCCGATAGCGATGTTGCGCCAATCGTTTTTCGTCTTCTGCCGGCGCCTCGATTCTTCGTTCAGACTCCTCTGAGCGCCCGTCGATAACGGCGCGAGCAATGCTCCGCCCAGTGCTATAACGACCGCGACCCCGCTACAAATCGATTTCATTTTCATAGTGTTTTCTCCTTTGATGGGCCCCACGGCATCGCCGTCCACGGGGTCGTCAAAGCGAGATGCCGGTCACTTAAAGTTAGACACTCGACCAGCGAGGGTTGTTCCAAAGCAGGCGGTCTTACGCGACTAGGCAGTGAAACGGCGGAAGCTCATCATGGCGAGGGAGATGGTGAACAGACCCGTTACCATTGCGACGACGAAACCGGTCCCAAGTAGTCGCATGTCCCATCCGCCACTCGTCAGCGATCGGATGGCCTCGAGGACATAGGTGACGGGATTGATCTGGACCGCCGTACGGTACCAACCGCGGAGCAGGTTGAGGGGCATTTGGGAGGTCGTGATAAAAGTGAAGGGGAAAAAGAGGATAAAAGAGCTCTGCGTGGCGCGCTGGTTTCGCGTTCGCAGGGCGATCGACATGCCGATCGCGGACCAGGCGATGCCGAACAGGGCGCCAAGAAGAAGGATCGTCACGAAACCAAATACTCCCGTAACGATCTTGCCGCCCGCCAGCAGAATGATGATGATCACGAGCGTGGTCTGTACCGAGGACCGCAGACCGACTGCGAATAGCTTGCCGATAATGATCGCCACGTGGTGGATCGGCGAGATCATCAGCTTGTCGAGATAGCCGCTGGTGATGTCCACGACGAGATCGATTCCGGCATCG
>JBGPOG010000248.1:0-6730 GCA_041487935.1 Chthonomonadia bacterium
CCCTACAGGGATGACGGGGGCTAAGACAGTTTCTTACGCTCAACGCCGCGTTAGGCGCGGTAAAATGCTTGGAATGACGCTCTTGCCACTTTGTCGTCGGGGTAATGACATTACTGAGACACTACACTAGCGATGTTCGATTATAGGCAATAACAGCCGCGTTGCATGGGCGCGGTCAGTCAATAAAGTGTTCCTCGCCTTGCGAACGTTAGCATCTGCCCGAAAGGCATCACCGGTGTTCGGGTTCGGATCGAATCCTGGCGAGCTGGCCGAACTGATGATGAGGCGTAGGCGGTGGCCCTTGTTGAAGATGATGCTGGTGGACGTGAGGTCTATCTTGAACCGACACGGCTTGCCGGGTACCAGCTTTTCTTCGCGGGAGAAGCCGTTGCGGAACCGTGCCCGGAGAAGGCCTTCGCAGACGTTGTAGGTCGTTCCATCCGGGTAGACGTCGCACAGCTTGGCCATAAAGTCGGTATCCGGGCAATCGCTCGAGGCCCAGAGGTCCAGTGTGACGCGGCCGGTGATTTCCATTGGGTGGTCCAGCACATCTGTCGTAAATGCCACAACGTCCGGCCGGCTCAGCAGCCCGCTCTGGTTCTTTGGTCCGGCAGGCAGTGTGAGCTGCGGGCCGCCCACGGTAGGTGTGGGGTCCTTGGGATCGTACGTGTAGTGGATTGCGTTCTCGCCACCGGCCGGTGGCTTAGAGGAAAGGCTATGGTCGCCATGGAGATAGAAGGCCGTGGTTTTCGCGGGGATTGGCCAATCGTCCGCAGTTCGCCATTCGTTGCCTGGCGCTTTAGGGTCGGTCGTGTCGCCCATGACGTAGTAGTAGACTGCTGCAGGAGTGTTTGGTATTGAGTGTTGAGTGTTGAGGTTATCCGCGACTGATTTCGAGCTTCCTCGTACGAGTGTGGAGTCGAACCACTTCCATGCGTCCATTGCGTCATCTGGCGGGGATTTTGCGTTGTCGGGGTATTTCAGGTCGCCTGCCTTTGGATTCCCGACGCCGTGGGTCCAGGGACCGATTACCAGGCGCTGTTTTCCCCGGGCGCCGGCTCCGCCTTTATGCCGATAACCGGCGAACGAGTCGATGGTTCCCTGCGTGAAGATGTCATACCACCCGCCGATGTGAATCGCAGGGACGTTCGCACTGGACCAGCGTGTGGCGAGATCCCGCTCTTTCCAGTAGGCGTCGTATACCGGATGGCTCGACCAGATCTTGACCGCCTCCAGGCTGTGGTTGGTGGCCTTCAGCCAATCCTCGATCATCGCCTTCTTCCAAATGCCACCCGGATAAGCTGCCTGGGCGTAGAAGCTCGGCGTTCCGACGACAATATACTGGCTGGCTAAGTGCGGCGGATTCGTTCCGGCCATCAAGAGTTGCGTGATTCCCAGGGCGGAACCGCCCCAGGTGCCGATCTTACCATTGGACCAACTCTGCTTGGCAATCCACTCTATGGTATCGAAGCCATCCAGCCGTCCGCCGGCCCAGCCGTCCGCATCAAATGGAAGATTTGCGCCTTCAGAGTGAAATCGGCCACGGGTGTCTTGCGCCACGAACGCGTATCCGCGCTTAACTGCCTCGCGAGCAATGCCGGCAGCGCCCGCTTTGTCGTAAGGTGTGCGCGCAAGGATGGCCGTGTATTTGCCTTCTCCCTCGGGAACGTAGATATCGGTTGCCAACCGGGTCCCGTCGCGCATCGGAACCATGATCGTCTGCGGCTGGGAATTCGAACGGCCGGCTAAACACGAAGACACGAAGAACACGAAGAACAGGCAGAATCCGGTGGCTATCCTCGCGCCGGAAACGCCTGCCCAGCGAGCAAGATGCACTCGGCCAATGCCTCCACAGCCGCCGACCGCCACGTTCAGCATTGACATAGCGGCTACTCGTCGTCCTTCGCCAGGAGTTTTATTGCGTCAGAGTGTTGATTGAATACCTGCGTAACGAGGGCGCGAAGGCTGGCGTTAGACTCGACCGCGGGCTCCGCTGCCTCCGCCAGCTCAACGATTGCCGAGGATGCCAGGAGGCCGCCGCTATTGACCTTCAGCAAGATCTCCGCGGCGGCGGCGGGTGTAACCTTAAGCCGGTAACCATTCGCAACCAGGAATGTGACCACCGCAACGTATGCCGTGCGAAAGTTGCCGAATTCGAACGGACGTTTGGCCACGATCGTATGCAGGAGATTTGCCGCCTGAACGGGGATATCGCGGCTATCCCCGTAGCTGTACTGCGCCGCCATCGCCTGCTCGAGCGTTTCGTAGTCGAACGAAAGCGTCTCGCCCGTGGCGGTTGAGTTGATCCAGACCAGATCGTGGACCGAGAGATATTGAACCATGGCTTTCAGGTATTCAGGCGATCAGGCGTTCGGGCGATCGAGCGTTCAGGCATTCGGGCGTTCAGGCGGTCGAGTGTTGGGAATTTGGCGCTATACGACCGGCGGCTTAAGGATTCGTGGCGGCGCCGCTGGTTTCGGTCTTCTTCCTGGTCTCTTCAGGTGAGAACCAGTGGCCGGGAATTTTGCCCTGCACATTGCCGCGCTCCTTCAGGAGCGCGCGGAGATTCTCGGCGATGCGTTGCGTAATTGGGTCGTTCCACAGACGCAGCGGATTGTCCAGGATCATATGAACGTCATCCCAATCAGCCTTGCTCGCGCCCTTTGCGCGCAGGTATTCTTTGAACTCGGGCCGCGCGTCGAGCAGGTCGAGCAGCCCGCGCAAGACATCGTTCGTCCGGCCTGGTTGTGAAGACCTTGCTACGACAAAAAAGCCCGGAGTGATTGGATCGCCACGGTCGATATGACCTGGAGGCGGCTTCTCGCCGAAGAGATTCTGATAGGGAGTATTGGCGGACACCAGTGGTTTCAAGCGAGTCGGGGATAGGTCCACCAGAAAGGCCTCGTACGGGGGGAAAGGAGCGGACCATTGAATCCTGCCCGTGCTGATATCCTCCGAATCCGGGTAGACGCGGATTCGAACGGTCGCGCCCTCAGCAACCGGACGCGCGAATTTTACCCAAAATCCACCCGGCGCGCGGTCTACGATCATCCCAACTTCTGTGGTTTCAGCCGCCCTAGCGACCGGGCAAAGAGCGCATAAGATTAATATCGCCCCAAAAGATAATCGATTCGCCATCGCTCGAGACTCCTTTTCGCCGATCGATGTTGCCGATTCCGCAACCGCCCGATGATACCAGATGGCGTTTGCCAATGTCAATTTGAAGCGCCGATTGACCCACTGTGAGACCGCATGAGGGCGAACGCGCTGGGTTGCCCGTTCGACGGGTCCGCAGCGGATTCGTTGATCTTGAGCCTGTCTCGCGGAAGACCGTTCAGGGCGAGCTCTGCCGTTCGTCCCAATTGCACGAATGGCCTGGGATAGATTCCGATTGCCAGTGTTCCAATCACACAGAGAGCGATGGCGATTCCCAGCGGGCGGGAGACGAACAGCCGGCGGTCGTCCTCCGGATCGCGAATATAGACCTGAAGAGCAACCATCAGGTAGTAATACAGAGCCACGACGCTAATTATCGCCCCGAGCAATACCAACGCGTGCTGACCTCCCTGCCATCCTGCCGCAAATAGGTAAATCTTTCCTACGAAGCCGGCGAGCGGCGGAATCCCGCCGAGCGAAAAGAGGATAATCAGCATTGCGAACGCCATTGGCGGAGACCGGCGGTGCAGCCCTCGAAGGGCATCGACCCGATCCGAGCCGGTCGCATCGTATATTGCCTGAGCTACCAAGAAGCCGCCAACATTGGTGAACGCATAAAGCAGCAAGTACATGACCGCCGACGCGGTAACCATTTCAGTTTCCGGCCCGCCCGAAACAGCCACGAGAACGTAGCCCGCCTGGGCAATTCCCGAATAGGCCAGGAGCCGCTTGAGGTTTGATTGGCTGAGCGCGATGAGGTTTCCGAGTACCATGGAAAGCGCCGCCATGATCATCACCAGCATTGTCCAACGGTCGCCTGCGGCGGGCAGCGCAACCATGAGAAACCGCAACAGCGCGGCAAATGCTCCGGCTTTCGAGGCGGTCGAGAGATAGGCCGTTACGGTCGCGGGCGCGCCTTCGTAGACATCCGGCGCCCAGAGATGGAACGGAACGGCGGCAAGTTTGAACCCCAAACCTCCCAATACGAACGCGGCTCCCAGCCAGAATGCACAGGTAAAACTGCCGTGCGTCAATTGGACCGCGCGGGCGATCTGGTCGAATTGTGTTCCCGAGCTCAATCCCGGGACGCTTGCGGTTACTCCGTAGAGGATGCTTGCGCCATAGAGAACGACCGCAGATGCCGCCGCGCCGAGGATGAACATCTTCAGAGCGGCCTCCGCGGAGCGGCGCTCGCGCTTGGCAAATCCGACGAGAGCAAACAGGCAAATGGTAGACAGCTCGAGGCCGGCGTACAGCATCAAGAGCCCGCCGGAAGCGGCCATGAGCATCAAGCCGATAGTGGAGAATACCAGAAGCGCATAGTACTCGCCGGCGAAGCGCATCCGCATCTCCGGACCTGCCGAGCCGATCGCTACGATAGCCAGAGCCAGAAGGAAAACAGTATCGAACGCACGTGTGAATCCATCGAAGATCAGGAGCCCTTGCCATGGTTTGAGGTTCGGCGCAATCCAATCTAGGGCAAGCGCCGCTAACGCGCCTATTGCAGTGAGCCAGCCTAGCCAGCCGCAGCAGCGTGACGCGCGCCCCGGCTCGATCTTGGGGGGCGATAAGAACGCATCCAACAGCGCGACCAGCAAGCCGAGCGCCGTCAAGACGAAATAGGGATACAACGGGCGATAATCAGAGATGTAACGCATGCTAGTTGCTCAATTCAATGGCATAAACTGACATATCTTGCCAGTTTATGCCGGACTGTTGTATAATCTGCCTGGAGGAATAAACCATGACCAGTCTAAATATCTCTCTTCCAAAGTCGATGCGCGCATTTGTCGACGAGCAGGTTTCCGCGGGCGGCTACAGTACTGCCAGCGAATACGTTCGGCAGCTTATTCGCGAAGCGCAGAAATCGAATGCTCGAAGTTCGCTTCAATCCGCAATTCTTGAAGGAATTAATAGCGGCGACTCAACCGAATGGACTCAGGACGATTGGGACGACATTGATTCGGAACTTGAAAAGCGACTTAATGGTTTCGCGCATCGATGAAAGTCAACCGACGACCGGCCGCCAAACTCGACGTCCTCGAAATTGCAGCATACATCGGTGAACACAGCCCTCGAACCGCGCGGAGATTCACTGCGGCTGTTCGCGAATCAATTAGCCAATTGGCACAATGGCCGCAAATCGGCGCGTTGCTTGACCTGGATGATCCGCAATTCGCCGGCGTTCGGCGATGGCCCGTTATTGGATTTCCGAATCACTTCATATTCTATCGATTTTCGTCAGAAGGAATAGATGTAATTCGGATACTTCAGGGCGCGAGAGAAATACAGGCTGCGCTCACCGATGAAATGATCAACTGAAGTCCAATCCCCACTTCGTTCAATCCCGACTGTAGACGCAACTATGAATTACCAATACCTGTTGAAATTAATGCCCGTTCATCGGCGCCGAGTTTTGCAGCTCGATCGAGTTTGGGAGAGGTTTCGGATGGTCGATGACCGTTTTTAAACCAGTGTCGATCAAGTCCACCAGCGGTCTTGGGTAGATCCCAGCAACAATGAGCACTACCGCCAGTGCGCTAATCGCCACCCACTCCGTAGTCCTCGCATCCGGCAGGCCGTGATAGGCCTTTTCCTCGAATGGCCCGAGAAAGATCTTTTGCAGCACGCGCAGCACGTAGATCGCGGTCAGCACTATTCCTCCCACCGACAGCAGTGCGAGCAGCGGAAACTTCAGCCACATGCCATAGAAACAGAGGAACTCCGCTATGAATCCGCTTGTTGCGGGCAGTCCGAAAGACGCCAGGCCTCCGATGGTCATGCAGACCGCAATTCCCGGCATCTTCTTCGCAAATCCACCCATCGAGAGGATATCGCGAGTGTGGGACTTCTCGTACACAAGTCCAACGACGGCAAAGAACAAACCGGTCATGATCCCGTGAGAGAACATCTGCATAACGGCGCCGTTCATCCCGATCGGATTGAGCGACGCGAGTCCCAACATGACGACGCCCATGTGCGACACGCTGGAATAAGCGATGACATACTTCAAGTCAGTCTGCCCCATGGCGCTGAATGCGCCGTAAAGGATGTTCACCGTTGCAATCGCCGCCATTAGAAATGCCCAGTGCTCCGCTCCTCGCGGCATGAGCCACACGCCGAGCCGGAGAATACCGTATGCGCCTAGCTTCATTAGCACTCCCGCGTGAAGCATGGACACGGCCGTTGGCGCGGAAGCGTGGCCATCGGGCGACCAGGTATGTATCGGCCAGATCCCGGCAAGGACGCCGAACCCGACGTAGATCGCAAGAAAGAGCCAGGTCTGCATTTCCGCGGGAATTGGATGCTCCGCGAGCTTCGCCAGATCGAATGTTGGAATTGTAGAGCTGAAGTAGATGGCGAGGATGGCCACCAGTACAAACGCGCTGCCGGCCATGAGCATCAGCGTCAGCTTCATAGCCGAGTACTCTTTGCTTCGTTCCCTGGTGCTCGTGCCCCAGACGCCGATTAGCAGGTACATCGGCAGAACAGCCAGCTCGTAGAAGAAGAACCAGAAGAACAGATCGAGCGACACGAAGACGCCGAACACGCCAGCGACGAGCACCATGAAGAG